>NZ_JBFXGG010000020.1:0-46513 GCF_050178255.1 Desulfococcus sp.
GGAGATCGTATATGACATCGGCGGCGGGATACAGGACGGCCGCGCCTTCAAGGCCGCACAGACCGGCGGGCCCAGCGGCGGCTGCATTCCTGCGGACAACCTCGACACCCCCATGGATTATGAAGCCCTGGCGGCCCTGGGCTCAATCATGGGATCAGGGGGGCTTATCGTCATGGACGACACCAGCTGCATGCCCGACGTGGCCAGGTTTTTCATGGCGTTCTGCATGGATGAAAGCTGCGGCAAATGCGGCCCCTGTCGAGGGGGAACCGTGCAGATGCATCGCATCCTGACTCGCATCACCGAAGGTGCCGCCACCATGAAGGACCTTGAAAACCTCGAGGAGCTCTGCGGGATGGTGAAGGATACCAGTCTCTGCGGTCTGGGGCAGACAGCACCCAATCCGATTTTGAGCACTTTGCGTTTTTTCAGGGACGAATACGAGGTTCACATCCGGGATCATCACTGCCCGGCCGGGGTATGTCGCTTTGACAACGCTGTTTCCCGGGCGATATAAGCCCGTCCGGGAGGTTTCCCATGCCCGGCCTTCAACGTCAACGCGGAGGTTTTGATCATGACGGTCGTCACCCTCACCATCAACGACAGGCTCATCAGTGCCAAGAAGGGCAGCACCATCCTCGAAGCCGCCGAGGACGCGGACATCTTCATCCCCACCCTCTGCCGTCTCAAAGGCCTCAGCCCCAGAGGGGGATGCCGGTTGTGCCTCGTCGAGGTCGAGGGGAGCCCCCGATTGACGGCCTCCTGCATCACCCAGGCCCAGGAAGGCATGGTGGTGCGAACCGAAACAGAGACCCTTGGGCGGTATCGCAGGATGATCATCGAACTCCTCCTTACGGAACGCAATCACGTTTGCGCCGTGTGCGTCATGAACGGCCGCTGCGAGCTTCAGCGGATGGCCGCGAGGCTCGGGGTGGATCACGTCCGTTATGAATACCGCTACCCCGACCTTGCCGTGGACGCCAGTCACGAGCGCCATGTCCGGGATCCCAATCGTTGCATTCTCTGTGCGCGGTGCGTCCGGGTCTGCGACGAGGTGGAGGGTGCCCATACCCTCGATATGATGGGCCGGGGAATTCATACGAACGTCATCACCGGCATGAACATTCCCTGGGGAAAGACCCGGAGTTGCACCTCTTGCGGCAAATGCGTACAGGTGTGTCCCACCGGCGCCATCTTCAGCAAGGGGACCGGTGTTGCCGAAATGGAGAAACGGCAGGACTTTCTGGCCTGGATCCTGAGCGGCCGCGACGACAACATATGGAATTGGGGGGAATGATATGGACCTGAACCGAACCGCCCGGATACGGCTGGCCACCGCCTGGCTGGGCGGATGCTCCGGCTGCCACATGAGCTTTCTCGATCTGGACGAGCGGTTGATCGAGGTCTTCGAAGCGGTCGATCTCGTCTACAGCCCCCTCATGGACATCAAGACCTTTCCCCTGAACGTGGATGTCACCCTGGTCGAAGGCGCCGTCGTCAACACGGACCACCTGCGGGACGCACGCAGGATCCGTGAAAACAGCCGGATGGTCGCGAGTTTCGGCGACTGCGCCGTGACGGGCAATGTGCCTGCCATGCGCAACCGACTGGATGCGCGCCGCCTCGTTGCCGAAGTCTATGCCGAAGGGCCGGGAGAAGCGCCCCCGGGCGGGCATTCTTCCGAAACGCTGCCGCGCCTGCTGCCCCGGGTGCTCCCACTCCACCAGGTGATCTCCGTGGATGCCTTCCTGCCCGGTTGCCCCCCGGGCAGGGAACGCATCTGGACGGCCCTGGACGCCCTGCTCAAAGGCAAGCCCATCGTCCTCCCGGAAGAGATGCGCACCTTTGGCTGAGGCCCGGCCGGTAAAGGGGACCCGCGGCGATCCGCCGAATCAGCGGCCCGGACTGTTTGAGCGCAAGCGCTTTTCCGGGCCGACCGGAGCAGGCTTCAGCGGCGATTGAACGAAACCGCGCGGGGCGCGGGCGTATCCTCCCGGCACCGGCCTGTGACAGTCGAAACCTGAGGGGGTATATATGACACAACAATTGACCATAGAACCGGTGACCCGGATCGAAGGCCATGCCAGGATCACCATCCACCTGGACGATGCCGGACAAGTGGCCGATGCCCGATTCCATGTAACGGAATTCCGCGGCTTCGAAAAATTCTGCGTGGGCCGCACCTATTCGGAGATGCCGGGCATCACCATGCGCATTTGCGGTATCTGTCCCGTGAGCC
This sequence comes from Desulfococcus sp., assembly GCF_050178255.1. Lineage (NCBI taxonomy): Bacteria > Pseudomonadati > Thermodesulfobacteriota > Desulfobacteria > Desulfobacterales > Desulfococcaceae > Desulfococcus > Desulfococcus sp. Next base: position 2,240 of record NZ_JBFXGG010000020.1, read on the forward strand.
ACATGCTGGCCTCGGCCAAGGCCGGCGACGCCATTCTGGGCGTCCGGATCCCCCCCGCCGCGGAAATCCTTCGGCGGCTCATCAACCACGCCCAGTATGTCCAAAGCCATGCCCTCAGCTTCTTTTTTCTGAGCGGTCCCGACCTGATCCTGGGCATGGAGAGCGACCCGGCCCGGCGCAACATGGTGGGGCTCATGGCGAAACACCCCGACCTGGTTCGAAAAGGCATCCGTCTCCGCCGGTTCGGCCAGGAAATCATCCGGATGCTCGGCGGCCAGAGCGTCCACCCGCCCTGGGCCGTTCCCGGCGGCGTGCGCAAAGGTCTGACGCCCGAGGATGTCGACGCCGTCGGCAGGAGTCTGCCCGAGGCCTTCGACACCGTCGATGCGGCCATCGATCTGCTCCTGGACCGATACGACGCCTTTCAGCAGGAAGCGGATTGCTACGGCAATTTTCCCAGTCTCTTCCTCGGCCTGACGACCCCGGAAGGGGGCCTGGAGCATTACGACGGCGTACTTCGGGTCATGGATGCCGACGGCAGACATCTCGAATCGGGACTGGCGGACCATCGATGGCAGGAGATCATCGCCGAGGCGGTCCAACCCTGGAGCTATCTCAAGTTTCCTTACTACCGACCCCTCGGGTACGGCGACGGCACAGGCGATGTACCGGGTCTATACCGGGTAGGCCCCATGGCGCGACTCAATCTCTGCGATTTCGCGGGTACGCCCCGGGCCGACCGGGAGCTCCGGCGGTTCAGGCGTCTGGGCGACGGAGACAAGCCGGTCTGGGGCAGTTTTCACGCCCACTATGCCCGCCTCATCGAGATTCTCTTCTCCCTCGAGCGGATCGCCGGCATCATCGAGGATCCCCTGGTCCATGACGCTCAACTCCGCAGCCGGGCGGGCGTGAACCAGCTGACTGGAATCGGCGTCATGGAAGCACCGCGGGGCACCCTCTTTCACCAGTACCGCGTCAACGAGGACGGCATACTCCAGGCGGTTCGTCTCCTGGTGGCCACCGGCAACAACAATCTGGCCATGAACAGGACCATCGCCCAGATCGCCCGGGCCTACATCAGGGGATCGACCGTGACCGAAGGGGTGTTGAACCGGATTGAACACGGCATCCGTCTTTACGATCCCTGTCTCAGCTGTTCGACCCACGCCGTCGGCCAAATGCCCATGCAGGTTCAGATTCTGGATGCCCGGGGATGCCTGGTCGACGAAAAGATCCGGGGCTGACGCCGATGATGCTGATTATCGCCTGGGGCAACCCCCTGCGCCGGGACGACGGCGCGGGGCTGCGGCTGGGGGAGATGCTCGAGCGCCTCTGGCGGGAACGCGACGGAGACGTCCTGCATATCGCCGTGCACCAGTTGACGCCCGAGCTTGCAGAAGACGTCGCCCGGGATGACGTCTCCGGCATTGTCTTCACGGATGCCCGGGTCATCTCCGCGGAAGGCGGCAATGCGCAGCCTGGGATTCGGGTGCACCCCCTCTCCGCGAAATCCCGCGCCCTCGTTTTCGGACACGGCCTCGATCCGGCGACGATCATGGCCTGTGTCCGCCTTCTTTACCACAAGGCGCCGCCGGTATGGCTCGCGACGGTTCCAGGCGTCGATTTCAATCACGGCGAGGGCCTGAGCGAAACGGCCGAGAAGGCCCTGTCGTCAATTCCGGAAAGGCTTCGTGATCTGGGGAAAAAAACCGTTGCCGGAGCACCGGTCATGCGGAATTCACGGGGCAGTGGCGGTCTTGTTTCATGATCCCCGATATATCTTCGCCTTTCGCCCGAAAGGGATCCCGAGTTTTGCCATCCGCTTCCTGAGGGTGGAGGGGTGGACGCCGAGCAGCCGGGCGGCCCCATGGTCTCCCTCCACACGGCCCCCGCACCTGTCGAGAACCCGTCGGATGTGACGGGACACCATCTCGTCAAGCGTCATCGATTCGTCTGTTTCTGCGGACTGGGGAAGGCGGCTCTCCGGCGACTTCCCCATGAGCCGTGCCCCGATCTCATTGAAAAAAAGGCGATCGCCCGTGTTCAGGATCAGGGAGCGTTCCACGACGTTTTCCAATTCCCGAACGTTGCCCGGCCAATGGTATGCCATCAGGCGGTCGATGGCGTCCGGCGTGGGGGACGGCACTACCAGACGCTTCATTTCGCGCGATTTCTTCAGGATAAAATGCTGTACCAGAGCGGGAATATCGATTTTTCGTTCCCTCAGGGGCGGAATGACAATGGGAAAAACCCTGAGTCTGAAATAGAGATCGTGCCGAAATTTCCTGAGGGCCATCATCTCCTCCAGGTCCCGATGCGTCGCCGCGATGATCCGGATGTCCACCTTGATCGGGTAGCTTCCGCCGACCCGATCGATCTCTTTTTCCTGAAGCACCCGAAGCAGTCGGACCTGGGCCTCAGCGGACAATTCTCCGATTTCATCGAGAAACAGGGTGCCGCCGTGGGCTCGCTCGATGCGCCCGCGCTGCTGGACCACCGCGCCGGTGAAGGCGCCTTTTTCATATCCAAAGAGTTCGCTGTCCATGAGCGTTTCGGGAATGGCACCGCAATTCACCTTGATGAAAGGACCATCCTTTCGTGGAGACGACTTGTGGATGGCGCCCGCGATGACCTCTTTGCCCGTCCCGGTCTCCCCGAGAAGCAGTACGGGGCTGTCCAGCGGCGCCACCTGACGGACCATCTCCATAACCCCCTTCAATCCGAAATCGGCTCCGACAACCTCCTCTCCCGACATCCGACGCAATTCATCCTGCAGATAGCGGTTATCGTCGGCCAGGAGATCCCGGAGCGTCATGAGTTCCCGGTATCTCATGCTGTTGGTAAGGGCGACGGCACAAGGTTCGTTCAGGAGACTCAGGAGTCGGACATGGTCTGAATTGAATTTTTCCCTGCCGTTATTGAACACCGATAAGACCCCCAGCAGCTTTTTTTCAAGAACGAGATCCATAACCACCCCCGACAGATCGAGGGCACCCAGTCTTCCCGCCACCGGACTCGTCACCGGATCATCCCCCAGCCGATCGATGACCCGGACCCTGATGGAGCGTTGAATCTCCACCTGCTTTCGGGCTTTTGACGACAGAGGGCTCTTGATGGACATGGCCTCGCCGGCATCGATCGTGGCATGGGCCACTGTTTCGACAATACCCAGATCGCGATGGTAAACGTGAAAACTCATCTGCTGTGCCGGCATGAAATCCCGAATGTACATCAGGCTTTGCCACAGGGCTTTTTCGATCTCCAGGCTGCTGCAGATTCTCAGGGTGGCTTCACGGAAAAACTCTTTTTCATCCGTCGTCATTTAGCCTCCAGGCAATACGATCAAACAGAAGGATATGGGATGATGACCCCAAAGAACTGTACAATGTTCCAGTTTATATGCCAACTGGAAAATAAAACAGTTTTTCTGTCCTATTTTCCAGCCAAAAACGTTCTCTATAGTTTACCCTTTGTTTTTATGAGACAATACAAATATGGTATGCTTTATGCTTATCAAGTGCATTGATCCCGCAACCGTCAATCAAGGGGCAAACCAATGGAATGGCTGGAAATCATTAAAGTGCGGATGGGCGGCACCGGGGACCAGGGTATCGACGCCCGATATCTGAAGGAAATGAAGCGGTCCTTGACGGCGCCGTCGCTGGTCGGCGCGAGAGTGTACGCGAATCTTTCCGTGTCCAACGACCTGATGATCATACTGACGTGGATGCGGGCGATCCCCATCCCCTGGGGAAGCGACCTGGCTCGCGGTCTCACCCAGGAGCTTAAACGTTTCGGGCTCGTGGATTATGCCGCCTGGGCCCGTATGGAATGACGCCGTTCAAAACACCGGCGTCAGGTCACCGAAGCAATAATACCGGCACCGTGAACCGATGATACCGTGAACTGATGATATGATACCGTGAACTGATGATAAGGATCCGCAACATTCATAACGATCACAATGACAACAATGGGGGACAAGTATGACGGAGAGAAATTATCAACCCGGGGAATTTTACGATTATCCGCTGATCATCAAAAAACTGTTGAATACCCCCCTGATCTATGCGCCGGATCAGGAAATCGTCTATCGCGACAAAATGCGATACACTTACAGGGACCTGAACGAACGCATCCATCGCCTGGCCAACGCCCTCGAAAAAAAAGGCATCCAACCCGGCGACACGGTGGCGGTGTTCGACTATGACAGCAATCGTTTCCTGGAGGCCTTCTTCGCCGTTCCCATGATGGGTGCGGTGCTGCAAATGGTCAACTGGCGGCTTTCCGCCGATCAGATCATCTACACCATCAACCACGCCGAAGCCAAACTGATCGTCATCAACACCGACTTCCTGCCGATCCTGGAAACCATCCGTGAAAAGCTGGACAACGTCGAGGCCGTGGTGGTGATCGCCGAACACGGCACGATTCCGGAGACCCGTGTCGCCATCGACGCCGTCTACGAGGAGATGCTGGCCGATGCCTTGCCGGAATACGCTTTTCCCGATCTGGACGAAAATACCAAAGCCACCACCTTCTATACCACCGGCACCACCGGGGACCCCAAGGGTGTCCATTTCACCCACCGGCAGCTGATGCTGCACACCCTTTCCGCCGCTGTCGCCCTGGGCGCTTACGAAACCATCGGACGGTTCCGGTCCGACGACGTCTACATGCCCATCACGCCCATGTTCCACGTCCACGCCTGGGGCCTCCCCTACGTCGCCACCCTCCTGGGGGTCAAACAGGTCTATCCTGGAAAATACGAGCCGGAGATGCTCTTGAAACTGATCGCCAACGAAAAGGTCACCTTCTCCCACTGCGTGCCCACCGTTCTTCAGATGATCGCCACGAGCCCGTCGGCAAAGGCGTGTGATCTCTCCCGGTGGAAGGTGATCATCGGCGGATCAAAGCTGTCCCGGGGGCAGGCCAAGGCCGCAAAAAGTTTGGGCATCACGGTCTACACCGGATACGGCATGTCGGAAACCTGTCCCCTCATCAGCCTCTCCGTCCCCCCGAAACAGATGAAGGACTGGGACGAGGACCGGATGCTGGACATCGTCGTCAAGACCGGTCTGCCGCTCCCGTTGGTGGAGTTCGAGGTGCTGGACGACGATGGAAAACCGCTTCCCCATGACGGCATGTCGGCGGGCGAAGTGGTATTCAGGACCCCCTGGCTGACCCGAAGCTATTTCAAGGCGCCGGAGAAAACCAAAGCCCTCTGGCAAAACGGATGGCTCCACAGCGGTGACGTCGGCCATATCGACGAGAACGGTTATCTCCAGATCACCGATCGGGTCAAGGACGTAATCAAGAGCGGCGGCGAGTGGGTCTCTTCGTTGGACCTGGAAAATATACTGAGTCAACACGATGCCGTACTGGAATCGGCTGCTATCGGCATTCCCGACGAAAAATGGGGTGAACGCCCCATGATGATCGTGGTGCTGAAGCCCGATTTCGTCGACAAGGTGACCCCCGATGACCTGAAGCAGCACATGAAGCAGGCGGCTCAGGACGGAAAACTTCCCAAATACGGCGTCCCCGACCGATATGAATTCGTGGATGAGATCGCCAAGACGAGCGTGGGCAAGCTGGATAAAAAGGTGATGCGGCGACTCTATCGCTGAACCCTATCGACCATTATTGAACAAAACGGAGAGAATCATGGCACAAGTTATTCTGGACAGAAGAGACGTGGATTTTGTTCTTCACGAACAATTGGAGGTTGAAACACTTTCCAAACACGAAAAATTTGAGGAATTCACCCGCAAGACCATCGATCTGATCGTTTCCGAGGCCCGCAATCTGGCCGTCAAGGAGATGCTCCCGACCCTGAAACCCGGAGACGAGGAGGGATGCACCTTCGACAAAGGTCAGGTACGCGTCCCGGAATCCTTTCACAAGTTGCACGGCCTCTTCAGGGAGGGCGGATGGATCGCCATGTGCGACGACCCCGAGTGGGGCGGCCAGGGGATGCCTGCCACAGTGGCTCTGGCCGCCAAGAACTTCTTTAACGGCGCCAACTTCCCTTTCACCCTGAACACCCTTCTGACCCACGGGGCGGGAAAGCTGGTGGAGATCTTCGGCACCGAAAAACAGAAGCAGCTGTTCCTCAAAAAAATGTATACCGGCGAGTGGGGCGGCACCATGCTGCTCACGGAACCGGAAGCCGGATCGGATGTCGGGGCACTCACCACCACCGCCGTCATGAACGACGACGGCACCTATTCCATCTCCGGCAGCAAGATCTTCATTTCCAGCGGCGAGAACGACCTGGTCGAAAACATCATCCATCCCGTCCTGGCACGGATCGAGGGGGCCCCGGCCGGCACCTCGGGCATCTCTCTCTTTCTGGTGCCCAAGATCCGGGTCAACGACGACGGCAGTCTCGGTGAATTCAACGACGTGGTCTGCACCGGCATCGAACATAAGATGGGCATTCACGGGAGCGCCACCTGTTCCTTGACGCTGGGCGGCAAGGGGCAGTGCCGGGGGACTTTGCTGGGAGAGGTCAACAAAGGCATGCGGGCCATGTTCGTCATGATGAACGAGGCCCGGCTGGACGTGGGTATGCAAGCCCTGGGATGCGCTTCGGCCTCGTTCACGAATGCCCTCAATTACGCCCGGGAGAGGGTTCAGGGACGGCATCTTCAGGCTGCGGGCAAGGATGCCCCTCCGGTGCCCATCATCCAGCACCCGGATGTCCGCCGCATGCTGCTCACGATGAAGGCCTATACCGAAGGTATCCGCAGCATCATGTATTTCACCGGTTTCTGTGAAGACATGATCCGAATCAGCGGCGACGCCAATGAAAAAGCCCGGTGGCAGGGGCTCATCGACGTGCTGATCCCCATCGCCAAGGGATACGCCTCGGACCGGGCCTTCGACGTCTGCAACATGGGGGTTCAGATGTTCGGCGGATACGGATACACGAAAGAGTATCCCCAGGAGCAGCTCCTCCGGGACTGCAAGATCACACATATCTACGAGGGCACCAACGGCATCCAGGCCATGGATCTGTTAGGGCGGAAACTGAGCCTCAACCAGGGGCAGGCTTTCAGGGATCTTCTGGACGAAATGACAAAAACGGCTGATGCGGCACGGGCTGTCGGCCGGCTGGAAGGACTTGCCGAGGGGCTTTCGAATGTCATTGCGCGGCTGGAGGAACTCGCTCTTCACATGACAAAAACAGCCCGTTCCGAGAAAATGATGAGTGCTTACGCCGTCGCCTATCCGTTCATGGAGGTCACAGGGGACACGATCATGGCCTGGATGCTGCTGTGGCGCGCGATTGTCGCCGCCAAAAGCCTGGAAAGCGGCGCCAAGAAAAAAGACGTCGTCTTCTATGAAGGCCAGATCAGGAGCGCCCGGTTCTTCATCGGTTCTCTGCTCCCCGTCACGCTCGGAAAGATGAGCGCCGTCATCACCGACGATGGCACCATCATGGAAATGGACGAGGAGTCCTTCGGGGGGAAATAGGCGGTATTCAAGGCGTCACCGCATGCCGCCTCTCCGAAATCCGAATTGATCCCATTGACCATCCACCGCTGAATTCCATGGATATCGGTGGTGGATGGATTTGTAATCCCTTAGATTTGTAATCCCTTAAAGGAGACCCACATGAAAGATGTTGTCATCGTTTCAGCCTGCCGGACGGCCATTGGGGCATTTGGCGGGAGCCTGAAAGACATGAACGGCGCCGCCATCGCCTGTGTCACCATGAAATCCGCCATTGAAAGAGCCGGCATCGACCCGGCCATCATCGATGACGTTCGCTACGGATGCTGTCTCGAGCACCACGACACGCTGAATGTCACCCGGGTTGCGGCCCTCATGGCCGGAATACCGGAATCCGTCCCCGCCGTCACCATCAACCGGGTATGCATTTCCGGCATGGAAGCCGTTCTTTCCGGCATGGCCATGATCCAGGCGGGCATGGCCGACGTCATCCTCGCCGGCGGCGTCGAACACATGTCCGGCGTTCCCTATGCCGTACCCAACGCCCGGTGGGGCTGCCGGCTCCAGGATCACACTTTCGTCGATGCCTTGATTCACGCGCTCCACTGCGGCTCCCACCTCATTCCCCTTTCCGCCGAAGGTCCGGTGGACACTGAAGCGGCTCCGGCCGGCATGTTTCTGGGCAAACCCTATATCATGGGCCACACAGCGGAATTCGTGGCGCAGCATCTGGGCATCAGCCGGGAAGAGATGGACGAGGTAGCCCTGAGAAGCCACAACAATGCGGAACGGGCAACACGGGACGGCGCTTTCAGAGAGGAAATCGTACCCGTCGAGGTGCCTCAACGGAAAAAAGCGTCTCTCCTCTTCGACAAGGACGAACACTTTCGACCCGGCATCACCATGGCGCAACTCCGGAAACTGCCGCCGGCCTTTGTACCCGAAATCGGCAAGGTTACCGCCGGAAACGCCAGCGGCATCAACGACGGGTCATCGGCCATGATCATCATGTCGGCGGAAAAGGCCGGAGAGCTGAACCTGACCCCCATCGCCCGGATCAAGGCAGTGGGAAAAGGCGCATGCCACCCTTCGGTAATGGGGCTCTCTCCCGTGCCCGCGGTCAAGGATCTGTTCAACCGCAGCGGCCTCGGCATCGGCGATTTTGAACTGGTCGAGGTCAATGAAGCCTTTGCATCCCAGTACATCGGGTGCGAGCGGGAGCTCGGTCTCAACCGGGAGATCACCAACGTTAACGGTTCCGGCATCGGCCTGGGCCACCCCGTGGGCTCTACAGGATCAAGGATCATGGTCACCCTGATCCACGCCATGAAACAGCGGGGAAAAACCCTTGGACTCGCCACCCTCTGCGGCGGCGGCGGGGTTTCCATGGCCTGCGCCCTGGAGATGCTCTAAGCGCCTCCGAAGAACGACACCTGAACCTTTACCCCTCCCCGCATGCCGTTTCCATCGGTTTGTCGCCGGCTGTTTCCCAATCGCCGGCGATTGCTTTTTTTCTTTCCACGGCGCCGAATCGGCAGTAAAATCATATAAAATTCAAATCCCCTCTTAACATTGTGCTGAATCGATTGTATAAGTAACTCAACTTTCGACTTTCATAGGCCGGTGCCGGGAGGATACGCCCCGCGCACCTTTATCCGGTTACCATCATGAACGTCGAAGGTTGAGTAAGTAAGTATTCAATAAAAGTTGAATGACGATTTGCAGACAACCACCCGAACGAGACATACCAACATGACCGACATACATATCTCCGGTATCTCCCCGGAGCCGATGCCCGAAGGTGCGGCGGCCGTGGTCCTGGCCGCGCTGTCGGAGGATATGGGCGACGGGGATATCACCACTCTCGGCACGGTGCCGCCGGAAGCGGCCTTTACCGGCACGTTCACCGCCAAGGAGGCGGGCGTCGTCGCCGGCCTGGCAGTGGCCGGCCTCACATTCTCTCTCCTGGACGATACCGTGACCTTCGACGCCCGCATCTCCGACGGCGAAACGGTGAGGGCGGGTCAGATCATCGCGGAGGTGAGGGGCTCCGGACGGGCGATTCTGAGCGGCGAACGGACGGCCCTCAATTTTCTCCAGCGAATGTCGGGCATCGCAACCCTCACGCACCGCTTCACGGAGGCGGTCAAGGGCACCTCGGCCGTCATCCTCGACACGCGAAAGACGGCCCCGGGGCTGCGCCTTTTCGACAAATGGGCGGTCCGGCTGGGTGGCGGGCGGAACCACCGGTTCGGTTTGTACGATATGGCCCTCATCAAAGACAACCACATCACGGCAGCCGGCTCCATCACCCGTGCCGTAGCGGGCGTACGCGCGGCGGACGATCGAAAACGGCCCATCGAGGTCGAGGTCAAGGATTTGACCGAACTTCAAGAGGCGCTGGCCCTCCTCCCGGACCGGATCATGCTGGACAATATGACCCCGGACCAGATGCGGACGGCGGTGCGTATCGCGGCCGGTCGCGTGCCGCTGGAGGCGTCCGGGAACGTAACGCCGGACACTGTGAAAGACATTGCCGCCACCGGGGTCGACTGCATCTCCGTCGGCATGCTGACCCATTCGGCCAAAGCTCTGGACATCAGCCTGCTGATCCGGAACATCCCACCGATACATCCGTAACCCGGGACTGAAAGAGAAGATCATGAATATCGAGGAAATGACGTCAAAAATGAAGAAATACCTGCGGGACAGGGCGACCGAACCCGAGTTGAAACACAAGGCCGAACTGGCCTGCGAGATCCTCCGGCTCAAAAAGGAAAAAAACGCCGTGATCCTGGCCCACAACTATATGTCGCCCGACCTGTACTATAGCGTCGCGGATTATACCGGAGATTCCCTGGAACTGAGTCGAAAGGCGGCGGGAACCGACTGCGAGGTCATCGTTTTTTGCGGCGTCGAATTCATGGCGGAGACCGCCAAGATCCTGAGCCCCGACAAGACCGTCCTCATCCCGGCGGAAAAGGCGGGATGCTCTCTCGCCGCAGGCATTACAGCCGAGGATGTCAGACAATTGAAGGCCCGGCACCCCGGTGTACCCGTGGTGACCTATATCAACACCTACGCCGAGGTCAAGGCCGAGTGCGACGTCTGCTGCACCTCCGGAAACGCCGCCAAAGTGGTGGAAGCCCTGGATTCGGACACCGTCATCTTTTTGCCGGACGAGTATCTGGGGCGGAACGTGGCCCGCCGGAGCCGAAAACAAATTATCTTTCCGCCGCGTGTAGAGCGGTCCCGGACGGAACCGCCGACGCGGGATGGGAATATGATCGTCTGGGATGCCCGGTGCGAGGTCCACGAGCAGTTCACGCCGGCGGATATCGCCCGGGTAAGGGCGGATTATCCCGACGTTGTGGTGCTGGCCCACCCCGAATGCAGCCCCGAGGTCGTCGATGCGTCGGATTTCGCCGGCAGCACTTCGGCCATGATCCGGTATGTCGAGGAAACGACGGCGCCGCGCTATCTGCTCCTCACCGAGTCGGCCATGGGCGAGAACGTGGCCGCAGCCTTTCCGGACAAGGAAATCCTGCCCCTATGCCGTATCCGCTGCCCCCACATGGCGCTCATAACCCTCGAGAACACCCGTGACGCCCTCAAATACAATCGGTATATCGTCGAGGTCCCCGAGGACATCCGCAAACGCGCGGCTCGCGCCGTCGAGCGGATGCTGACAATAGGATAGGCGGCCGAGATGACGACCCATTATGAGAGCGATGTACTGATCATCGGCAGCGGGATAGCGGGGGCCACGGCGGCGCTTCTTCTGGCCGAGGCCGGCCTGGCGGTGACGGTTGTCACGCGATCCAGGGATCCGCACGAATCGAACACCTATTACGCCCAGGGCGGTATCATCTATCGAGGAGAGAACGACTCGACGGCGATGCTCGCGGAGGACGTCATGCGTGCCGGCGCCGGACATTGCAACGCCGAGGCCGTCACGATCCTGGGGGATGAGGGTCCGGAACTCGTCAAAAGCATCCTTATCGAAAAACTGGGCGTTGCGTTCGACCACGACAACAGCGGGGCTCTCTCTCTGGCCCGGGAGGGGGGGCATGCCATCCCCCGCATCGTACATGCCACCGACGCCACGGGAAAGGCCATTCAAATCGCGCTGATCCGGGCCGTCGGAACGCACCCCAACATCCAACTGCTCGCCGCTCATACGGCCATCGACATTTTGACCCCATCGCATCACTCATTGAACCGTCTGGCGGTCTATGAGCCTCTGGCCTGCATCGGCGCCTATCTCTTCGACCAGAAGTCCGGACGGGTTGTCCTATGCACGGCGAAAAAGACCCTTCTCGCCACCGGCGGGGTAGGGCAGTTGTTTCTCCGAACCACCAATCCCGCGGGCGCCCGGGGGGACGGGATCGCCATGGCCAATCGGGCCGGGGCCCGAATCATCAACGCCGAGTTCATCCAGTTTCATCCGACCACCTTCTACCAAAGCCGGGCGCCTCACCTCCTGATCTCCGAGGCCGTACGCGGGGAAGGCGCCCGCCTCGTCCATGCCGACGGCACCCCTTTTATGCAACATTACGCCCCGGAATGGAAGGATCTGGCGCCCCGGGACATCGTCGCGCGCAGCATCCATGAAGAGATGATCAAACACGACGTACCCAACGTCTATCTGGACCTCTGCTCTTATATTCCCGCCCGTCGGATTAAATCACATTTTCCCAATATCCGTCGATCCTGCCTCCAATACGGCATCGACATCTCGAAGGATCTCGTGCCGGTAGTGCCCGCGGCCCATTATTTCTGCGGCGGCATCTGGGTGGATATATGGGGCAGAAGCACCATCGGGCATCTTTACGCTGCCGGAGAAACGGCGTGCACCGGCGTCCACGGCGCCAACCGCCTGGCCAGCACATCCCTTCTGGAAGGCCTGGTCTGGGGAAGCCGGACCGCTCGACATATCCTGAAGCACCGGGAAAACCCTTATCTTGTCCACGCCGGCGATATCCCCCCATGGTGCGATGAGGGATCCATAGCGGCCGACCCCGCCCTTATCGCCCAGGATATGAGCTACATCCGCCATATCATGTGGAATTACGTAGGCCTGGTGAGAAATTCCCAGCGCCTCAAGCGGGCCATCCGCGAACTCCGCAGCCTCGAGGTGGAGATCGAACACTTCTACCGCGTCACCCGGGTCAACGACAGCCTGATCGGTCTTCGCAACATGGTGCGAAACGCCATCATCGTTACTTTCGCCGCATGGGAAAACAACCAGAACAAGGGCTGCCACTTCAGAGAATAAGCGCCGCAACAACATGAATCGTGCATCGCGGATATCGTAATATTCGCGCTTGGACTCAGGTCTGGACCCGACCCACGGCCACCCCTTTTCCGACCTCGATATATTCGCAACTCAACTTTCGACTTTCATGATGGTGACCGGATAGAGACTGAAGGCCGAAGGCTGAAGACTGAAGGGGGATAAGCACTCCCGTTTGTTACGGGGACATTCCTCCAACCTTCAGCCTTAACTTTCGGTTTTCAATATGGTGACCGGATAGATACGGCCTGTGAAAGTCGAAAGTCGAGTTCGTAAAACGTCGCTTCAGCACGATTTGAACACAAAATATAGCGACTATATTCTTGATCAACCACATCATAATGTGGTTATAACCACAGCTTCTGACTTTTTGCGAACGCTTTGGCATTATACCTTGACATAAATTATAAGGTTGTGTTAAGTGAATTTCATATTTTTTAAATAGACAATATTCACTAAATATTGTTCAGGCCCAAAAAGCGAAAGCCGCAATTTTCGTCTAATCCTCCCTCAAACGCGATCCTCGGGCCTTCTGTTGCAATGTCAAAACCACAATACGGCGGTTCACCCATCAGCGTTCGACCCTCAACGGAAAGGAGGTGAAATTGTAAGGCCCTGCCGAGGTTTTCGTGAAAGGCAATTATCGAAGCATTCCCATCACTTTTTTTTAAGCAAAGGAGTTCAGGAATGAAAAAATTTGCACTTCCGGCCATGGTATTCGTGTTCGGCTTATGCCTCTCCATCACTGTCTTCGCCGCCGACAAGGAAGCGATTCAAAAGAATGTCGACGGCATTGTGGCCGCCATCGACGGTGGAAAAGCAGCTGCGGATTTCAAGGCCAATGATTACGAGCCTTATGTCTTCATCATGGAAGAAAACGGCAATCTGATCGTCCATCCCTCCCTGACCGGCCAGAGTCTCAAGGAAAAAGCCGAGCCGGTTTACAATGCCATCATCAAGGCAACCCCCGAAGGCATCTGGGTCGACTATGAATGGCAGGGTGCGATGAAGCATTCCTATGTCAGGAAGACCGGCGGCAACCTCATCGTAGGCAGCGGCTACTCAGATTGAGCCCCGACCGAGGCTATGCTTCGCAACAAAGCGTAGGCCTTTCGCGTCCTCTAAAAACCCCGTGACATATCAACCCAACGGCATCGCCTCAAAGGCGATGCCCGGCCCGAAACATCATCACGCAATTCGACACACAGCTCCCGCCGAATCCCCTCGCCTAAAAAGCTCTTGAGAATCCTCGCTTTATCGGATATGAGTTATAGAATTTTGGATCATTCACGGTCTCGCAAAAAATCACAATTTATTGTTATGACCACATTATAATGCTGTTGACCCAAAATATAATCGTTGCAGGCGTGTCAAAATTTTGCTGAAGCGACTTGTTACGATTGCGCCAATCATTGACCGCGATATTTAAATTGAGACAGGAGAGCTACATCATGAAGAAGTGGGTCTGCACGGTATGCGGGTATATTCATGTGGGAGATGAGCCCCCGGATACGTGTCCGGTTTGCGGCGCCGACAAAAGCATGTTCGAAGAGGTTAAGGAAGCGGCGATCGATTCGATGGCGCCGGAGCCGACAATCCCGGCCCCGTCGACCGATGCGACAACGAGCGCAGTGAACGGCAAATGGGAGTGCACCGTTTGCGGAACCCTGGACGACGGCGACAATCCGCCGGCGGAATGCCCGGTCTGCGGCGCCGATCAGAGCCTGTTCAATCGCATCGGCGAAACGGCCGCCGGAGCCTCCCAGCCAGGAAAACCCAAGATTCCAGAGGCGCCTCGCCATGGCGGTTCCGCGACAGATCCCCGGTCGGTAGACCTGGGCCCCGAGCCCGCGTCTTTCAAGGCCCGCCTGCACCACCGGGTCATCGCCCAGATACTGAAACACCATGTGCATCCGGTTTCCGTCCACATCCCCAACGGCGTCATTCCCTTTTCCGTCCTGTTCGTCATGCTGGCAGCCGCATTCGACTGCCGGGCACTCGAGATTGCGGCCCAGTGCAACATGATCTTCGTGGTTCTTACCATGCCCATCGTGCTCTATTCGGGCTATGTGGAATGGCAGAAACGCTATAAAGGGTTCCCCGGCAACCGCTTCATCGCCAAAATTGTCGCCGCGGCGGTCGTGACGGTCTCCGCGGTCGCAGTGATCGTCTGGTGGTGGATCGATCCGGCCGTTGTCCAGCACAAGCCGGGAAGTTTCATCCTGGTCAACCTCATCATGCTTTTCGCCGCCGCGGTTGCCGGGCTGATCGGCGGGAAATTAGTGTTCAGGGACTAGAAAGGGAGGTCAACCATGACAAGCACGGTCCACTTCATGGATCTGAGAGCCAACCCGAAAGAAAACCTTTATGCCAAGTTAGGTCGACTGATGGAAGCGGCCGGGATCGCCAGGATCTTTTCGAGGCGGGATATCGTAGCCGTGAAACTCCATTTCGGGGAAATGGGTAATACCGCCTTTATTCGACCCGTATTCCTTCGCCGCATCGTCGAGGCGGTAAAAGCGCATGGCGGCAATCCCTTTTTGACCGACGCCAACACCCTTTACGCCGGAACCCGCGGCAACGCCGCAGACCACCTCAACACCGCCGTCCGCAACGGTTTTTCCTATGCGGTGGTCGACGCACCGCTGATTATCGCAGACGGTCTCCGGGGAAAGAGCGAAACAGCAGTCGCCATCAACCGCAAACGTTTCACTGAGGTGTTTGTTGCCAACGAGATCGCCCAGGCCGATGCACTGATATCGGTAGCCCATTTCAAGGGGCACGAGCTTGCCGGGTTCGGCGGCGCCATCAAGAACATCGGCATGGGATGTGCTTCCCGTCGGGGAAAATTAGCCCAGCATTCCACTGTTTCCCCGCAGATCTCCGAGGACAAATGCGTTGGCTGCGGCGACTGCACCGAACACTGCTCCCAGGGCGCCCTCACGATAGTGGATGACAAGGCCGTTCTTGACGAAAGCAAGTGTATCGGTTGCGGCGAATGCATTCTCATCTGCCCCAACGGCGCCATCGCCATCCAATGGGACCAGGCCATCCCTGTTTTCCTCGAAAACATGGTGGAATACACCGAAGGGGTACTCAAACATAAGGCCCAGAAATCCCTGTTCCTCAATTTCATTACGAGCGTATCGCCGGCCTGCGACTGCTGCGATCACAACGATACGCCCATCGTTCGCGATATCGGTATCCTGGCCGCCCGGGATCCCGTAGCCATCGATCAGGCTTCGGCGGATCTCGTGAATCGGGAAAACGCCCTTCCCGGCTCAAGTCTTACCACCCACCATAAGGCTGGGGAAGACAAATTCAAAGGCCTGTACCCCAATGTGGATTGGCCTATCCAGTTGGCCTACGCCGAAGAGATCGGCCTTGGAACCCGTCAATACAATCTCGTGAAAATATAACACCCTTTTATTAGTAACGTTTACAATGTCGACCCTAAAGAGATGATTTCAGGAGACGACAGCGCCCTTTGAGCAGTGAGTTTTCAGTACCGCTTAACCCTACAACAAAACTTAATCCATTAACCATTTGAATTAATTTTATTAATCTGAATTTGTAATAAATTTTTAAAATAGGTTGTTCTGTTTGAATTCAATGAATTAACTTTATGAATAGCGTTTTATGGTCAACGCCACAACGACTTTTTCCTATTTAACCACTTTATTTTATTGATGTCCGAAAGAGGTAAGCGCGGAAACGGCATGTTTCGAGTCTCCCCTTTCGGCACTCAACCGCTAACCTTTAAAGCTATAGTTAGGAGGGACGACGTGAGTGACGGCACTTTTCAAGCGGTGGGCAACTCCGACGAACGTATGTTCGGCCCAAGAAAAATCATTGTTTGTGGATTTTCTCCTGCCGATCAGAATGATTTCAGAAAAATGACGGCAGAGCTGGGTATGAATGATATATCCGTGATTTCGGCCGGGGCCGGACAGGCGTCCGCGACCCTCGGGGAGGTTGTCGACATGCCCGACGGAACAGGGCATGGAGAGGCATCGGAACTTGACCGGACGGTAATTCTATCGGGGCTGACGGAAAATGAACTCGGTGATGTTATGATGGGATATCGGCGGCTCGGGCAGCCGAGAGCGCTCTGGGCCGCACTCACGGAAAGTTCAATCGAATGGACCTTGTCCGCGCTGATAAAAGATCTGGTTGCGGAAAGGGAGGCGCTTCAAAAAAAATACCCCATTCAGTGACGCATCTTCGGAGTTCATCAACCGCCCCTGCCGGTGAAGCCGGCCGGGGCGAAAAGGTCCGGCCGATGAGCGTCAGGAACGATTGTCCGTTTTCAGCCGCTTTAACCCTCTGATCACCAGCGGCGCCTGCTGTATGGTCTCCTCTATTTCGCCGATGCGGCGCTTGATGCGGGCGATCTGGGTGTGGTTATCCTCTCCAAGTGCCGCACGAGCCATACTGTCCCCCAGTTTGTCCTGAAGGTGAAGCAGCCCCTTGTGAGCGTTTTCCAGTTCTTTCCGTATCTCGTGCAAAACAACGTCGATCTCTTTTTCCTGAGTCGGATTCGATGTAAATTCTGTTTCCATAATCTCCTTTCAGTTAGAAAAGGTTGTTTGCCGCCGTCCGTCCCCGCGTTCCATCAATCAAAACAGCCCGACAACCAGGCCTGAACCCCTGCGGGCGCACGCGTCACCGATCCAACCTATACAGGTCGACGAAAGGCGCTTCCCCGACGCAGAGAATGTTTCTCACCGGGCTTCACGGCAAAAGACCTCGAGCCCGTCAGATGCTGTTATATCGGAGGTGGATCGTGGGCAGATGAAACGGGGGCGGGTACCGTTTTCGGTTGAACGGCGACCCTTCAACCATCATTTCCGTGTTTCATGGATGTACCGTGCCGGAAAAGACTATCCTGTGAGATACGTTCTTTCGGCTCAAATCATTCTGAAATCACGGAATGAACATATTGTGAAATAATTTAGTTGAAAATCAGCATGATACAGGCTCATACCGCTATACCCATCCATCATATCAATATAATATATAATGCATTGAAAATATTGTCAAGGGCAGGATACCTGCCGAAAATATTTCTGAACAGGTTGATCGCCTGTTTTTCCTGGGCTATAAGGGGGTCTCAACTTCCGGCACCGGCATATGGACACCGAAAGTTGAAAGGAGGTATTATCATTTTTGGAGGAAAATCGCTTTCCATGAACTCAAACAGACATATCCGTCATCCGTCCGACGACAAGATCACCGACCAGGTCCTGCTTGCCATCCGCCAGATCACCCAGGCCATCGACCTTCATTCACGATACCTGGCCAAACACTATGGCCTGACCGGGCCGCAACTCATCATTTTGAAAGAGATCGGTAAAAACGGAGAAATGACGGTGGGGGAATTGGCCAAAGCCATCAGCCTGAGCCAGTCCACCGTAACCGGAATCCTCGCCCGCCTCGAAAACCGGGGGATGATCGTTCGCCACAAAAGCCTTGAGGACCGTCGGGCCGTGAATGTCGATCTCACCGACACCTGCCGACGGTTTCTGGCCGAAGCACCGCCGCCGCTGCAAGACCGGTTCCTGATCGCCTTCAACAACCTCGACAGCTGGGAACAGTTGATGATCCTGAGTGCGCTTCAGCGCATCGTCCAACTCATGAATGCCGAAGCCATCGATGCCGTGCCGATTCTGGCCGGCGGCCCCATCGACCTGCCGGACTCGCCCGGAGAAGCGTGACGAGACACATCACGGTCGGAATGGTTGAATCCTCATCCAATCAAACCGATACCGGTGCCGGCTTGAGATGAAAGGGTTCGTCATTTTCTTTTTGAAACCCATCGGGATTTGACGGCTCATCAATGGGACCTTGACAGAATTGGTCCATTGCGTAAGCTTTAACTCAACCCGAGTCTGATGATGTTGAACGAAAAGCGGTGATGTCGGGGGACCGATTCACCCTTGAGACGAGAGTTTTAATCGGAAACCGCCAACGGTGTCGAACCCCATCCTGCGATTCGGGGAAATCGGCACGACGCCGCGGCGATACGGTCTATCGGGGAAAGCCCCGAGACGCTATAGGAGACCCCATGGCATCAGAATGGACAGAACGCCATGCCGAACGATCACTGAAGAGAATAGTGCCCCGGCTCCGAAAGAACCTGAAAACCGAGATCTCCGGAGCTCCCGAAGAATGGAATCAATTTGAAATCCGTCTGCATCGAGAGTTTCACGGGCTTTTTCAAATTCTGGTGGAACTCTATGGCGGGCATTACGATTTCTTTTACCACCTGGAAGCACTACTGGCCGCGGCAGCCGAAAGCTGGATGGAGCGATCCAAAGACCTCAAGGCTCTCGATGCCGCGCGGGAGGCTCGTCCGGACTGGTTCCACACCCAGGAGATGGTCGGCGGTGTCCTCTATGTCGACCTTTTCAGCGACAACCTGGCAGGTCTCAGCGATCATATCGATTATTTCAAGGAGTTGGGCCTCACTTATCTTCATCTGATGCCCATTTTCGCCGTTCCGCACGGCAACAGCGACGGGGGTTATGCCGTGAGCGACTATCGAGCCGTCAACCCCCAGATCGGCACCATGGAACAGCTCGCCGAAGTGGCTACCCGGTTGCGTCGGGAAGGCATCAGCCTGGTGCTCGACTTTGTCTTCAACCACACCTCCGACGAACACGCCTGGGCCCGTGCCGCCGTCGCGGGAGATCCGGAATATCAGGAGTATTATCATATCTTTCCGGACAGAACCCTGCCCGAACAATACGAACAACACCTGCGGGACATCTTCCCCACCATTCGCAAGGGAAGTTTCACCTGGCACGAGGGCATGAGGAAATGGGTCTGGACGACCTTTAACAGCTTTCAGTGGGACCTCAACTATGCCAATCCCGCGGTCTTTCGGGCCATGGTGGAAGAGATGCTGTTTCTGGCCAACACGGGGGTGGAAGTGCTTCGATTGGATGCCGTGGCTTTCATCTGGAAACGCCTGGGGACGGACTGTGAGAACCTGCCCGAAGCCCACAAAATCATCCGAGCATTCAACAGCGTGGCCCGGTTGGCGGCACCGTCCCTGCTCTTCAAGTCCGAGGCCATCGTCCACCCCGATGAAGTGATCCGCTATATCGACGCCAGGGAGTGCCGGCTCTCCTATAACCCCATGCTCATGGCACTGCTATGGGAAGCACTGGCCACCCGAAGGTGCGGGCTCCTCGAGCTGGCCATGCACAATCGCAGCCGCATTCCCGACGATTGCGCGTGGGTCAATTACCTCCGGTGCCACGACGACATCGGCTGGACCTTCGACGACAGCGACGCTCGCAGCCTGGGCATCGATCCGACCGCCCACCGGCGTTTCCTCAACGAGTTTTATACCGGCCAGTTTCCAGGGTCCTTTGCCAGGGGGCTGCCCTTCCAGTTCAATCCGGCCAACGGGGATCTCAGGATCTCGGGAACGCTCGCCTCTCTGGCCGGTTTAGAACAGGCGGTTCAGGCGGAGGATCCGGTCCTCATCGACATGGCGGTTCGGCGAATCATCCTGCTGCGCAGCATCGTGATGAGCATCGGCGGCATTCCCCTGATCTACCTGGGAGAGGAATGGGGGCTTCTGAACGACTATTCCTTCGCCAGCGACGAAACCAAGGCCGGCGACAGCCGATGGGTCCACCGGCTCAAGACCCGCTGGGCCGAGATGGCCTCCTGGAAAACCCCTCAAACCCTTGAACGGCGTATCTACGATGAAATTGCAAGGCTCATCCGCCTTCGAAAACAACTGAAAGCCCTTTACAACGGTGGAATGGAGGTCATCAGCACCCAGAATCCTCACCTTTTGGGCTATGTCCGCCAGAAAAACGGGCAGCGGCTTCTGGTGATCAACAATTTTTCCGAGCATCCTCAGACCATGGGGGAGAACCGACTGCGGCTTTACGGCCTGGGATACCGGTTCATCGACCATATCACCGGTAAGGAACGGTCGGCCCGGGAGCCGCTCCAGGTCGATCCATACCAGTTTCTATGGTTGGAAAATCAGGCCTCATAGAGGTTATGTCGCGATCCCGCAGCGTTGTTCGCGACGGTTTGTGCACCCGTCTATAGGATATTGCAAGGATATTGCAGGATATTGTATCCAAAAATCCGCGGCCGGCCGCAACGCTATGAGCGCCGGGAGGGATTCGTCATCGGCTGTTCAACACCAATGTCACGTTTATGTCACGTTTTCGAGGCTCGGATACATATTTTGAAATTCTTCATTTGAAAAGTTCTCTCACAACAGGTATAGTGAAAGCCATTATCTTGAAAAGCTTCAAAAATTTTAAACTCCCCTGTCTTTACCGCAGCCGTGCCGGAAGAGTGGCGGTTCAACACGCCATTCGTTGCCGGTAACACAACCGTGCATCCACAACGCCAGGAGGGCCATAGATGATACTCCCTGTAGGAGAAATTCTGTTTGACCACTTTCCAGACGGCAAACGCCTGGGGGGTGCACCCTTCAATTTCGCCGCGCACCTGAAAGCCTTTGGACTTCCCGTGACGTTCATCACCCGTGTGGGAATGGATGATGACGGCAATGCCGTCCTCGACGCACTCGCCCGCCGCGGATTCGACATCGATATCATTCAGCGGGATGCACACCACGCCACCGGGCGAGTCACCGTAAGCCTGGACGACCACGGCGTTCCGGAGTTCACCATCGTTCCCGACGTCGCATACGATTATCTGGCCTACAGTGATGCCGTAGCCGCCGCCGTTGCCCAGGGGCCTGAAATGATCTATTACGGCACCTTGATCCAGCGGTCTGAAACCGCATCCGCCACCGTCATGAAAATTCTCGAAAACCGCCCGCCTTCCACACGATGCTTCTGCGATCTCAATCTCAGGAAGAATTGCTACGATCAGAACAGCATCACCAAATCCCTGGTTCATTGCGACATTCTCAAACTCAGTGAGGCGGAACTTTCGATCCTCAAAAACCAGTTCAACGTCCAGACCGTCGACAAGCTTTTTATCGACGATCTCATGCACAACTTCGCCATTGAATGGGTCAGCCTGACCAGCGGCCCCCGAGGTTCAACCCTGTTTACCGGGGACGGGGTCTTTTCCGCGGAACCGTCCGTATCGGAAAACGTGGTGGACACGGTGGGAGCAGGCGACGCGTACGCCGCCGTCCTCGCGGCCGGATACCTCCGGGGCTGGGAACCGGCCCGGATTTTGAGGCGTGCGACCCGGTTCGCCGGTGCCCTCTGCGGCCTTTCCGGAGCCATACCCGAGGATATGGTCTTCTACCGCCCCTTTCTGAATTGGATGAACGACGGAGGTGAATCATGAGCCAGGGACTCTATTTTCAACTCTTCAGCATCCACGGTCTTCTGCGCCATGAAGCCATGGAACTGGGCCGGGACGCCGACACCGGCGGACAAATCAAGTACGTGGTGGAACTGGCCGAAACCCTCAGCCGTCACAAAAAGGTCGCCCAGGTCGATCTGTTTACGCGCCTCATCGCCGACAAACGCGTGTCCGCCGATTACAGTCAGCCGGTAACGCAGGTCTCCGACAAATGTCGCATCGTCCGGATTCAATGCGGCGGTAAAAAATACATGCGAAAGGAGCTCCTCTGGCCGCATCTGGACGAGTATATCGACAAAACCATCCAGTTCATCAAACGAGAAGGCCGTCATCCCGACATCGTCCACGGACATTACCCCGATGCCGGCTATGTCGCCATCACCCTTTCAGAGTATTTCGGCACCCCCTTGATCTACACGGGTCACTCCCTGGGCCATCCAAAGAAAAAACGGTTATTAAATGAGGGCATGCGTCCCGAAGAGATCCAGAAAAAGCTTTTCATCGATCACCGCATCGCCGTGGAGGAGGAGATTCTCAGGAACGCGGATCTCGTCGTCACCAGCACCAGCCAGGAGGTGGAACAGCAGTACGGCATGTACCGGAACCGGGATCTGGCACGATACGCCGTCATCCCTCCGGGGATCAACCTTGAGCATTTTTACCCCTACTATCGGAACATGCTGCCCTCGGTACAAAGAAAAGAGGAAAGCCTCATGGCTTATGGGGGCGTGATGGAGGAGCTCAACCGCTTTTTCATCTTTCCGGACAAGCCCCTCATCCTCGCGCTCTGCCGGGCGGACAAGCGCAAGAACATCGCCGGACTCATCAAGGCTTACGGCACCGACAGAGATCTTCAGGCCATGGCCAACCTGGCCATCTTCGCGGGAATTCGCAAGAACATTCAAGAGATGGGGGAGAACGAAAAGGAGGTCCTCACCGACATGCTCCTTCAGATGGATCGCTACGATCTCTACGGCAAGATGGCCATCCCTAAAAAACACGACTTCACTTACGAAGTCCCGGAGCTCTATCGCATCACCGCCGAACGGAAGGGAGTTTTCGTCAATTGCGCCCTGGTGGAACCCTTCGGGCTTACGCTCATCGAGGCATCCTCGTGCGGGGTGCCTATCGTGGCCACCAATGACGGCGGGCCGCGGGACATCGTCCGCAACTGTAAAAACGGTATTCTGGTGGACCCCAAGGATGTCAAGGCCATCAGCAACGCCATCAAGCGCATCATCGCAGACCACGACCTCTGGCGCAATTTTTCCGACAGCGGCATCAAGGGGGTCCAACAGCACTACAGCTGGGATGCCCATGTCGAAAAATATCTAAAGAGAATCGAAGTCTTCGATCGATTCGGCGGCCGGGAGGTCTTCAAGCGATCAGCCCAGAATCCGGTGGGCGAACGGCTGATCCGGCTGGAATTTCTGGTCATCACGGACATCGACCACACCCTGATGGGAGACGATGCCGCCCTTCATGAGTTACTCGATCTGCTGGAAACCCACAAGGATCGCATTGGATTCGGCGTGGCCACAGGACGCTCCATCACCTCGACTCAGGCCCTCTTCGAGCGCAAGGGGCTGGCGCTCCCCGAGATACTCATTACCTCGGTGGGATCGGAAATCTACTACCGATCCGATGCGTTTACGGACAAAGGCTGGCAGCGCCACATCTCCAAATGGTGGGATCGGAAAAAAATCGAAAACCTCCTGACATCCCTTGACTTCCTCGAGCTTCAGGAACGCGAGCATCAGCTCCCCTTCAAGTTGAGCTACTACATGTCGCCGAAAAATAATCGCATTGCCAAAATCAACGCCATCCTCAACCACAACAAATGCCACTGCACCGTCATCTATTCGCATGACAAGTACCTCGATATCCTGCCCCACAGGGCCTCCAAGGGAAAGGCCGTCCGCTACCTCAGCTACAAATGGGATATCCCGCTTCAAAACATCATCGTCTGCGGGGATTCGGGCAACGACCAGGAGATGCTCGTCGGCAGCGCCATGGGAGTAGTGGTGGGCAACTACGCTCAGGAACTCGAAACCCTGAAGGGAAAACGGCGAATCTATTTTTCCCCTGAAAACTATGCGGCCGGAATTATCGATGGGTTACACCACTACGGCCTTATCAGCAGGAGTTGATGATGACATCACTTTTAGATCGACTGATACCGGAGCAGGAGCAGAAGGATTTCAAAGAGTTCATCCTCATTCTGTTCGACGTGGATCACAAGTATCTGCTCAGAAATGATATCCTTTTGAAATTCAAAGCGGTTTTCGAGGACCGGGACAAGGTGTTTCTCACCGGCTCGACAATGGCGCGTTTTCTGAATCAGATCCCGGAGATGTTCGCCATTGACGGGACGATTCTGATTCTGCATCGCTATGCCATCGCCAAATATCGATTTTATCAAACCAACCGCCACTGCGAATTCATGGAGGAGATCTCCACGGCAGCTTACCTCAGACAGAAAGACCGCTGCGTCATGGATAAAGATGCCTGGCGCCGCCAAGCGCCTCTGGTCATCGACTTCATGCCTTTCCACGACTATTCGCCTTCCATGCGGGACAGCAAGAGTATCGGGAACGGCATCCGGTTTCTCAACAAACACCTTTCCAGCAGCCTCTTCCAGGCATCCGAGGAATGGGGAATCAAACTTTTCAATTTCATCAAACTCCACAAAATCAACGGCAACCCGCTTCTGGTGAACGGCAATATCCTGAGCAGCATCCCGGAATTCATGGAGGAACTGGGGAAAGCCATCGACTGGCTGGGCAATCAGCCTCCGGAAACCCCCTACCACGAATTCGAAGGTTACCTGAAAAAACGGGGATTCGAGGAAGGATGGGGTCACAACGTGGCCCGGGCTCGGGAAACGATGTCGCTTGTTTACGACCTCTTCAACGAGCCCGAGAGCGATCTCCTCGAACGCTTCGTTTCCCGTATTCCCATGATCTCCAAGATCGCCGTCATCTCTCCCCACGGATGGTTCGGCCAGGAGAACGTCCTGGGCCGCCCCGACACCGGTGGTCAGGTCATTTATATCCTCGATCAGGTTCGGGCACTGGAAAACCATATGATCCAGCGATTCCACCTGGCGGGCATCCACGTCATGCCAAAAATCATTGTCTTGACCCGCCTGATTCCCGAGGCGGAAGGCACCACCTGCGACCACCGCATCGAAAAGATCCACGGCACCCAGAACTGCTGGATCCTCCGTCTGCCCTTCCGGGACGCGAGCATGGCAACGGTGCGACACTGGATCTCCCGGTTCGACATCTGGCCCTATCTCGATCGTTTTGCCTATGATGCCCGGCGGGAGCTGGTCAGCGAATTCGAAGGCCGCCCCGATCTCATTATCGGCAATTACTCCGACGGCAACCTGGTGGCGAGCCTTTTGTCGGACCGGCTGGACGTTATCCAATGCACTATCGCCCACGCTCTGGAAAAGACCAAGTACCTGTTTTCCGATCTTTACTGGGAGCAGATGGAGCCGGATTACAACTTCTCCCTCCAATTCACCGCGGACATGATCGCCATGAACAAGTCCGATTTCGTCATCACCAGCACCTACCAGGAGATTGCCGGCACCGACACCACGGTGGGGCAATATGAATCCTACCAGTTTTTCACCCTGCCCGGGCTCTATCAGGCTGTGGGAGGCGTCAACCTGTTCAATCCGAAATTCAATATCGTTCCGCCGGGGGTCGATGAAAACAATTATTTCCCCTACACCGAAAAAGACCGCCGGGTGGAGGGCCCTAAGCTTCATTGGAAGAAGCGCCTTTTCACCGACGACGCTCCAGACATCGTCGGGCATCTCGAGGATCCTGAAAAGCCGCCCATCTTCACCATGGCGCGGCTGGACAAGATCAAGAACATCACCGGGCTCATCGAGGCCTTTGGCGGACACCCGAAGCTGCGGGAACACTGCAACCTCATCCTGGCGGCCGGCACCACGCGGGTCGAAGAATCCCGGGACCGGGAAGAGAAGGAGCAGATCCAAAAAGCCCATGCGCTCATCGAAAACCTCGATCTTGGCGGTCTGGTGCGATGGCTGCCCAGCGTTGAAAAAAGCGAGACCGGCGAGGTTTATCGGCTTATCGCCGACCAGGGCGGCATCTTCGTTCAGCCGGCGCTGTTCGAAGCCTTCGGACTGACCATCCTTGAGGCCATGCTTTCGGGGTTGCCGACCTTCGGCCCCGAATTCGGGGGACCGTCGGAGATCATCGAGGACTGCCGATGCGGATTCCTGATGAATACCAGCAAACCGGAACTCATCGCCGAAGCCGTCTGGAAATTTTTCGAGACTTGCCGGGAGGACGGAGAACATTGGAAGAAGATCTCCGATGCCGGCATTCGAAGGGTCCGGGAACATTTCACATGGAAACTCTATTCCGAAAAACTTCTGAACCTCACCAATCTCTATGGATTCTGGCGTTACAGCGCGGCCGAAGAAGGGATGGTCAAGATGGACCGGTACTGTGACATTATCTATCACCTGCTGCTCAAGGAAAGGGCCGAGAAAGGGCTGCCGGGTTGAATCCATAACACACGTGGTTTTCCAGGGATTCCGAAGAATCATGGGGTCTCGGGGCTTTCATCCCAGAAAATCCAATCGGTGGCCCCGCCGACGAAAATATTTTTTGGTCTCCTCGAAGGCAAACAGGATGAGGATTCCATGAAGGGCAAAGAGATAAACGGGCCAAGGCACCGGGGCAAAATAATAAATATGCGACAGGTCGGTGTAGAAAAAGGCCCAGCAAAGCACTACCTCGAACAAAATCCCCAGGTCAATCAATGGGTTGGAGATGAAATTCAACAGAATCGGATGTCGCGCCAGAAAACGGCCGGATCCCGCCATTGCCGGCCGCACCAAGGGACGCTCCAGCAGCAGGAAAAAGCGCGAAAGATAGTGAAGCGCAAGACGCGGGGGAAAAGCGAACCAGTGCCAGAGCAACGTGATGGGTCGGCGCACGGCGCCGGGAGAGGTTTGTTCGATGATGCTTCGATCGAGCCTCTCGGGGAGCGGATATGCCAATGGCCGCCAGGTGCGGATACGCTCCAGGATCTCCTCCCGGTGATGGGGAGGCAGGAAATCCCGGCTGAAAAGAGAGGTGGCCCAGGATCGCTTGCAAAGAACGTTGGCGATCTGGGTGGTCACCGTGGGCAAAAAATAGGCGGATAGCGACATCAGGTAGGCTGTTGATGCCTCGCTCATATCGAGGCCTTCGGGTGAGGCCGGCATGACGGCGAGAGAGGATGACGGCGACCACCACCCCATGTACCAGCCCGCAAAATAATAGTTGGTATAACAAGCCAGGGCCAGGAGGGTGCCCTGGACGAAATAGGAGCGCAGGATGAACCCCATGGAGAGCAGTTTTTCATCTTTTCGCCGCGGGGGCCGATCCATCATGCCGCTTTCGGGCCGTTCGATACCCAGTCCCATGGCTGGAATCAGATCGGTGCCGATATCCACCGCGAGCACGCCCATGACCGTCATGGCCAGGGGCGTTCCGGGAAAGAGCATCCAGAAGATGTAAGGGTAAAGCTCCTGGGGGTTGCTGTTGAGGATGTAGGCGACAAAACGCTTGATGTTCTCGAAAACGCCACGCCCTTCCTCCACCGCGGCGACGATGGAAGCAAAGTTGTCGTCGCTCAGGATCATATGGGCCGCCTCCTTGGCCACCCCCGCGCCGCGGCGCCCCATGGCGATGCCGATGTCGGCCCGCCGCAGGGCGGGGCCGTCGTTCACCCCGTCACCGGTCACCGCCACGACCTCTTCCAGGGCCTTGAGCTGCGAAACGATTCGCAGCTTCTGTTCAGGCGAAACCCGCGCAAAAATCGTCTCCTCCCGGGCAAGGATATCCTTGAGCTCGCTGTCCGCCATGTCGGCGATTTCCGCACCGGTGAACACCTTCGGCGGAGCGTCGCTCCCCTCGCCGAGGCCGATCTCCCGGCCAACGCTCGCGGCGGTAAGGGGATAATCGCCGGTGATCATGATCACCCGGATGCCGGCTTTGTGGCAGATCCGGACGGCCTCGGGCACATTCGGCCTCACCGGGTCGGACATGGCCGTGAACCCGATGAAGATCAGCTTTTGTTCGGCCGATTCAATGCCGAAATCCTGAAGGCCGGCTAAGCTGGGTTCATCGCGGTAGGCAAAGGCCATAATCCGATACCCTCTGCGTGCAAATGTGTCGCTCGCGGTGAGAATTTCCCGACGCTGGTCCTCGGAAATGGCCCGGGGGCGTCCGTTGTGAAGAATACGGTCGCAGCGTTCAAGGGTCTCCACCAAAGCGCCCTTGAGATAAAGAATTTTTTCCCGGGTGGCCGCCACCTTCACCAAAACGCTCATGCGCTTGCGCATCGATTCGAACGGATTGACATGCAGGCGCTGGTGAATGCCCAGCAAACCGGCCTTTCGGGCGAAAACAACCAGAGCGCCTTCGGTCGGATCGCCCAGAATCCGCCACCCGCCCCTGTTCTTTTCCAGATGGGCGTTGTTGCAGATGTAGGCACATTCCAGCAGCCTGGCGGCAGCGATATTCTCGGTCACCTGCTCCCGTTCGATTTTCCGGCCCCCAAGGCGGAATTCGCCTTCTGGACAGTATCCTTCGCCGGTGACCTCGTAGAGTTCGCCGCCGGCCCAGAAGCGGCTGACCATAACGAGATTCTGGGTCAGCGTTCCGGTTTTATCGCTGCAGATCACGGTGGTGCACCCAAGGGTTTCCACGGAGGAGAGGTGTTTGACAAGGGCGTTGCGCTTGGCCATCCGGGAGACCCCCATCGCCAGGGAGAGCGTGACGGTGGGTAGGAGCCCTTCCGGAACATTGGCCACGAAAATACCGATAAAAAAGATCATAGCCTGAAGGAACCCCAGACCCGCCACCAACCATCCCAGGAGCAGAAAGGCGATGCCCAGGACGGTGGCCAGGAGGGCAATGGCATAAACCGTGCCCTGGAGCTGTTTCTGCAGGGGGCTCTTCTCGGGCGCCACGGCCTCGGTCAACTGCGCGATCCGGCCAATCTCCGAGTTCATACCCGTTCCGAACACCAAGGCCTTTCCCGTGCCGGTGATGATGATGGACCCGGCAAACAGTACATTGGGCAGTTCGATCCAGAGAAACCGACCGGGCAGAAGCGCCGGCCGGTCCGATTTGTAGCGCTTGGCCGAGGTCGACTCCCCTGTGAGGGAGGCGTTGTCGACCTCCAGCTCGTTCGCCTCGATAAGCCTCGCGTCCGCGGGAACGATGTCGCCGGCCTCCAGCAGCAGCAGATCCCCGGGAACGATGCGGGCGGCGTCGATCTCCGTGACGCTGCCGTCCCGAACCACGCGGCACCGCTGGGCTATGAGCTGTTGAAGCGTTTCCACGGCCTTGTCGGAGCGATATTCCTGTAAAAAAGAGAACCAGCCGTTCAGAAGGATCACGATCAGGATGGCCGCCCCCAACTGGGGCATGTCCACGCCGGGGAGATAGCAGAGCAGGGCCGCCAGCCACAGAAGCACCGCAAAAAAGCTGAAAAAATTGCGCAGCAGCTTCAGATGCCAGGGCACCCGGCGTTTCTTTCGAATCAGGTTGGGACCGTGCAGGCCCAGGCGACGCGCCGCTTCCGGCGCGCTCAGACCGGTTGTAAAATCCGTTCGGAGTTCAAGGGCGACCTGGTCCTGGGTAAGATTGAGAAAGGTGGGGCGAATGGAGTGCTGCTCCCCCTCCGCCAGGATACGGATCGCCTGGCTGGGGGACCGAACGGCGGCCAGACGTTTCGCCAGCTCCGGCAGCAGGGCCGACACCCGCTGCAGCAGCTTAAGATGGCCCGAGGGATCCTCCTCCGGCGACACCAAAAACAGGATGATGCGTGGGGATTTCCCGCGGCAGGCGATCCCGCGGCGTGAGATCCCCAGGGCCAGTTGGGGCTCCTCGAGGCCGGCCATCCGGAAATGGGGCAACACCACATCGTCGGAGGGCATGAGCAAAAGGGTGTCCAGGTCTTCGAGAAGCGGTTGCAGCCTCTCCAGCAGCTCTTCCCCGTGGGGCAGCCCTCCTGCCATTCGCCGGAGGACCGGCTCCAGAGCCCCCCGTACGTCCAGGTGAACGTGATCCGGTTGAAGGCGTTCGTGGATCATCTGGACCTCGGCTCCCGGCGGGCACCGGACAACGCTCTGCCGCCCCAATGGGTAGCTGTGGCCAGGACGATCAGAACCATAATGGACGTCGGGCCGGCATCGGTCCAGCCCGAGGCCCTGGCCACGATCGCCAGGCAGGCCAGAAGGGCCAGATGCCGGGCCAGTTTTTCCAGGAAAAGCGCAACAGCTCCTTTTTTCATCAGAGCCCCTCCATTCGGCTAACGGCTAAGTTTCGGTCTGCGCATCCAGCGGACCGTCCTCCGGCACATCCATCAGCGGGATTAAGGCGCTTTTTCAGCGGGTGTCTGCACCCGGATCAGTTCCCCGCAGGTGTCCTGAAGTGCGACGGAAATACGGGTCTTGTGGCCGTTCAGGGCCAGGGCGACCTCCCGGAGGGCGTGGTCCGGAGTGTTGTTTTGCTGACTCAGGTGCCCCAGAATGACGTGACGCATCCCTTCATGGATGACCTCCTGGAGCAGTTCCCGGGATTGGCTGTTGGAGAGGTGGCCGGTCCGACCTTTGACCCGCTGCTTGAGGTGCCACGGGTAGGGACCGTGCATGAGGAGGTCCGGATCATGGTTGGCCTCGAGGATCAGCAGGGTGCAAGCCCGGAGGTGGGCCTTGACAAGGGCGGTGGCCACGCCCAGGTCGGTGGCCAGGCCGATACTGGTGCCGTTCCGGCCGATGGTAAATCCCGCAGGGTCGGCCGCGTCATGTGAAAGGGAGAAAGGGTGGATCGTGAGTCGATCCACCCGAAACCGGACGCCCGGCTCGAAGTGCCGCACCTCGTCGATCCGTCCCAGTTTGGACCCAACGGCCCGGGCCGTTTTGGGGGTCATGTAGACGGGAAGGGAATACTTCCGGCTGAGGACGCCTACGCCCTTGATGTGATCCGTGTGCTCGTGGGAGACGAGAATGGCGTCGATGTTCTTCGGGCACAGATTTCGTGCGGCCAGACGCCGCTCGATCTCCACCCCCGAAAGCCCGGCGTCCACTAGAAGTCCGGTCCGTCCGTCCGAGATGTAAACGGCGTTGCCCCGGCTCCCGCTGGCCAGGGTGCAGACGGTGAGCTCGCAGCAGTCGGTTGACTCTGATGTCGTCATGCTGCCTTCCCAAAGGTTGTGTGAACATCAGGCTGAAGACCGAAAAGAAAGCGCTGCTGCGCCTTCAGTCCTCGGTTTATGGCGGTTCAGCCTATCAGGCCTGCTTCTGCTCTTTTTTCTGGATCTTGGCCCAGGTGTCCCGCAGCGTCACGGTGCGGTTGAAAACCGGTCGGCCGGGCCGGCTGTCGCGGTCCGCGCAGAAATAGCCCGTCCGTTCGAATTGAAAGCCGGTCTCCGGCAGGGCATCGGCCAGATCGGGCTCCACCCGGCAGTCGGTGAGGACCTTCAGGGAATCCGGGTTGAGGCACGACCGGAAATCCTCGCACTCCGCTGGATTTTCCAATGTGAAAAGCGTATCGTAGAGACGCACCTCCGCGGGAACGGCATGGGCCGCCGAAACCCAGTGGAGGGTTCCCTTGACCTTCCGGCCGTCGGGAGCGTCTCCGCCCTTGGTCGCCGGATCGTAGGTGCAGCGCAGCTCGACGATCCGCCCTGCATCATCCTTCACCACCTCGGTGCAGGTGATAAAATAGGCGTATCGAAGCCGCACCTCCCGGCCCGGCGCCAATCGGAAGAATTTTTTGGGCGGATTTTCCATGAAGTCCTCCTGCTCGATGTAGAGCTCCCTGGAAAACGGGACCTTACGGGTGCCGGCCGCCGGGTCTTCGGGGTTGTTGATAAACTCAAGCGCTTCCACTTCGCCCTCGGGATAGTTCTCGATGACAATCCTGAGGGGTCTCAAGACGGCCATCATTCGCGGGGCACGTCGATTCAGGTCTTCCCGGATGCTGTATTCCAAAAGAGCGATGTCCACCATGCTGTCCCGGCGGGCCACACCGATCCTTTCACAGAAATTCCGGATGGCCGCGGACGTGTATCCCCGGCGTCGCAATCCCGAGATGGTGGGCATTCTCGGATCATCCCAGCCGGACACATGCCCCTCGGACACCAACTGAATCAGTTTACGCTTGCTGAGCACCGTATAGCTGAGATTGAGCCGAGCGAACTCGATCTGTTGCGGATGGTAAACCGCCAGTGTGTCAAGGACCCAGTCGTAAAGCTCCCGGTTGTTCTCGAACTCCAGGGTGCAGATGGAATGGGTGATTCCCTCGATGGAATCCGAAAGACAGTGGGTAAAATCGTACATGGGATAGATACACCATGTATCGCCGGTCCGGTGGTGACCGACTTTGCGGATACGGAAGAGGGCCGGGTCCCGCATGATGATGTTGGGTGCGGACATATCGATTTTTGCCCGCAGGACGTGCGCGCCGTCCTCGAATTCACCCGCGCGCATGCGCTGGAACAGATCGAGATTTTCCGCCACGGAGCGGTTCCGGTAAGGACTCTCCTTTCCCGGCGACGTCAGGGTTCCCCGGTATTCCCTTATTTCATCGGGACTGAGGCTGTCCACGTAAGCCTTGCCCATCTCGATCAGGCGAACGGCGAAATCGTATAGCCGCTCGAAATAATCGGAGGCATAATAGAGATGTTCACCCCAGCTGAAGCCAAGCCACCTCACATCCTCCAGGATCGAATCGACGTATTCCGTCTCTTCCCTGGCGGGATTGGTGTCGTCGAACCGCATGTGGCAGACGCCCCCGAATTCTTTGGCCAGCCCGAAATTGAGGCAGATGGATTTGGCGTGCCCGATGTGGAGGTAACCGTTGGGCTCGGGCGGAAAACGCGTGACGACCCGACCGTCGTACCTGCCGCCGGCGATGTCTTCCTTGATGATATGTCGAATGAAATTCGGCGGAGCGGCCGAATCGTCTCGTCTGGCGTCTGTCATGGAATC
Source organism: Desulfococcus sp. (assembly GCF_050178255.1). Taxonomy (NCBI): domain Bacteria; kingdom Pseudomonadati; phylum Thermodesulfobacteriota; class Desulfobacteria; order Desulfobacterales; family Desulfococcaceae; genus Desulfococcus; species Desulfococcus sp. The sequence goes on from NZ_JBFXGG010000020.1 coordinate 35,362, forward strand.
TTCTCCTGCTGCGATTTTGAATGATCCTCGCCTATACCACAGGTGCCGCGCCGAGTACAAGGCCGGCGAAAATCCCGTTTCCGGGAACCCTTCCGCCGAAAAACCCGGTATCCGAATCATGCGTCGGTCCGGTATTCTCCCGGCGATGTCAACCTTCGCCGTCGCCGCTGAAGCCTGAGATCCGAAAAGATGATATGGGGAATGTCCTCTCTATCCCATCGCCTCGATAACACGGCGCTTACGCGCCGCCGGAGTGCGCTGCGTAAAATTTTTCCTCGAGGATTTTAACCTGGTTCGTTCTTTCGGTGTCGAGAAAGTGCCTGTAGAGGAGCGCATTCATATCAACGGCCCGTCCGAGCAGCTGCTGCTCCAGCACGGCCATAACTTCGATGGATTTGTCGCATACCGGATACCCTCTGTCGTCTGTGCGGACGACATCGTCAAATACCACTCTTGAAACGTTGTTGATGTCTACGAGTTTGATGTCGCCTTCAGGGGTCAGAATCAGGTTGCCAAAGCCCGACAAATCCGGGATGAACCCTGTTTTCAAAATCATTTCCTTGAGCCGGACGATGAGATCTTCGGCGCTCTTGCGGACGTTCCGGACCCAATTTTCGAATGAATGCCCCCGAGGATCGCCGTCTTTGGCCTGAATGCTGCTGCAGAGCGCCTCGAGGTGCTTTTCATAAAAAAAACCCCAGGGATCAAGAATTTCTCCCGCAACGTACTCTTGAAGGCCACACAGCACGATCTCCCATGGACGGCCCCGGCCCGTTCGGCGATACGTCACGATAAATTCGCTGGACGTCGCCACATGTCGGTTACCAAGGCCCGCCTCGATGATCTTGTAGGTCCGGGCCTCTTCGTGGGCATGAGCCGAACGCTCAAATCGTTTCGTAAATATCCGGAGCATTTTTCTGGGGCGAGCCCGCGGGAAGACACGAATACCGTCCACCATCTCCCCCGAGGTCTCCCGCACAACATCATCGGCGTCCAGCACCGCCATGATTCGGGATCGGAGGCCCTGACGAAAGTGTTTTCGAAACACATACCGCCCGGCATCCCGAATGAAGTTGAGCCTTCTGATGTCTTCATCCCGGATGTCAACCTTATCCCTGATATCTTCATCCTTCATCACGACATTTTCCTCATTCAACTGTTCAGTTTCGAAATTTATCCATTTGTGACCAATAGATCAATAAAGGTTTTTTCATTTTTTTGAGGATGGAATTTCATTCCCAGGAAACTTCGAAAAAAACAAAAACCCAACAAATTTATATTGACTTATTTTTTACGCATATTACTTTTTTTAAAAATTGATAAAAATAATATCACTGCACAAGAAAGGACATTCCATGAAACACGTTATCGGTATCGATCTTGGAACGACAAATTCCTGCATTTCGATCATGCAGGGCGGCGAGCCCGTGATTATCAACAATACGGAGGGCGGCCGAACAACGCCCTCAACAGTCGCCGTCACCCGGAACGGCGATCGGATCGTAGGACAGATCGCTAAACGCCAGGCAGTCACCAATCCGGAAAATACGGTCTTTGGCGTCAAACGGCTGATCGGGCGAAAATTCGACTCTCCGGAAGTCCGGAAAGACCGACTCGTTCTGCCGTATAAAATCGAAAAAGCGGCCAACGGGGACGTACGGATCAATCTGGAGGGCAAGTCTTACAGCCCGGCGGAGATTTCCGCCTTCATTCTGTCCAACCTCAAGGCAAGCGCCGAAACCTACCTCGGGGAAGCGGTCACGGACGCCGTCATCACAGTGCCGGCGTATTTTGACGACAGTCAGCGTCAAGCGACAAAGGATGCGGGCAGGATCGCCGGATTGAACGTCCTGAGAATCATCAATGAACCCACGGCAGCAGCTTTGGCCTACGGCATGGACAAAGGCAGCGACAGCAAGATCGTCGTCTTTGATCTGGGCGGCGGCACCTTTGATATTTCGGTGCTCGACATCGGCGACGGCGTCTTCGAGGTCAAGGCCACCAGCGGTGACACCCACCTGGGTGGGGAGGATTTCGACCTGCGGCTGGTCGATTACCTGGCGGACGAATTCAAAAGAGACCAGGGAATCGACCTGAGGACGGACAAGATGGCTCTCCAACGGCTCAAGGAGGCTGCCGAAAAGGCCAAAATCGAACTTTCCACGACCCTGGAAACCGACGTCAATCTCCCGTTCATCACTGCGGACGCCGGCGGCCCAAAGCATCTCAACATCCGTATTACCCGGGCCAAACTCGAATCCCTGGTCTCGGATCTGCTCGATCGGCTGACCGGCCCGTGCGAAACAGCGCTGAAAGACGCCGGTCTATCCACATCGGACATCGACCAGGTGATTCTGGTCGGCGGCATGACCCGGATGCCGATCGTCCAGGAGCGGGTCAGGAAGATTTTCGGCAGGGAACCCCACAAAGGCGTCAACCCGGATGAAGTGGTGGCCATGGGGGCTGCCGTTCAAGGCGCCGTTCTCAAGGGGGACGTCAAGGACGTGCTCCTGCTCGACGTCACACCGCTCTCTCTCGGCATCGAAACCCTGGGGGGCGTCATGACGAAGCTGATTGAAAAGAACACGACGATTCCCGCCAGGAAAAGCGAAATCTTCTCAACGGCCGAGGACAATCAGACAGCCGTGACCATACAGGTGCTGCAGGGCGAGCGCGAAATGGCCAAAGACAACAAAGTCCTGGGGCGATTCGAACTGGTCGGCATTCCCCCGGCACCCCGGGGAACCCCTCAGATCGAAGTGACCTTTGACATCGACGCCAACGGCATCGTCAGCGTATCGGCGAAGGACACAGCCACCGGCCGGGAACAGTCCATCCGCATTACGGCTGCATCCGGCCTCGACAAGGCCGAAGTCGAGCGGCTGATCCGTGAGGCCGAGTTGCATCAGGAAGAGGACCGTCGTAGAAAGGAATTGGTGAGCGCCCGTAACCAGGCCGACACCCTGATCTACTCGACGGAGAAAAGTCTGCGGGAGCAGGGTTCCACCGTGGACGGGGAAATTCAACGCGACATCGAGACAGCCGTCGACAACCTGAAAAAGGCCATGGCCGGCGATAATGCGGCGGAAATTCAGCAGCGCTCGGAAATCCTGACCCAGGCTGTGCATCGTATGACCGAGGCCATGTACCAGAGAGGTCCCCAAGGCGCTCAGGGTCCGGAAACGAAGACGGCCGGCGGCCCCTCGACATCGCCGCAGGGCGGTCGGTCCCGGGACGTCGATGACGTCATCGACGCCGAGTACGAGGATGTTGCATAAATGCAGCATATTCTGGAAACCTTCAGGCCGGGCCGGCATCCAACCGCCGGCCTGGAGGGCTCCTGCACATGCAACGATCCATAGCGCGCCCAATTTCGCACTTGAGCATTTCGTCTCAGGTATTACCATGTGTTCATACCGGGAAAAACCGTACGACAAATAACGCAACTTTCGACTTTGATAGGCCGGTGCCGGGCGGATACGGCCCGGCACCTCACCGGTCACCATCATAAAAGTCGAAAGTTGAAAAACAACCATCTGCATAATCTGCATAATTAAAGGAGCGAGACATGGAAACACGAGATGCGTGTGAAGGCAAATTCGGTGAAGAACTCAACACCTGCATGGCCAGGCTTGAGGCACTGGAATCCCGAAAAGACCGGATCGCCAACGCGGACAAGGCGGCATATAACCGTGAGTTGGATGCCCTCAAAAAGAAAAACGAGGCAGCATGGGCCAAATTCAAAAAAATGAAAGCCTCTGGTGACAGCGAGTGGCCAGGCCGAAAAAATGACGTCGGCAATGCCATCCTCGCCATTCAAAAAGCTCTGGATGAATCCTATTCACGCTTCCACAACGACACCGGCTCCTGAACGGCAGATTCATCCGGATCCATCACTCCCGTCCGGGAAACGACGCATCAATCAAAAAATATTTGATTTGTCAAAATTTTGATACGCCTAACAACATTTTTATGACGGAGGGAAAAAAATTTGACAGCTGATCTGATGTATGCGATCGTTAAAAAATTCGCCGCATCATCCGACGTCGTCAATCCCGGAAAAAAGCACAAGAGGGCGCATGCAGGGGCTTTCCGAAAATTTAGAGAATTACCTTGAAACAATTCTGGAGTTGCAGCGGGAGAACACCGTGGCCAGGGTAAAGGACATCGCCGAGAAGATCGGCGTGCTGAGCGGCACCGTTACTTCCGCCCTGAGAACCTTGTCGGAGAAAGGGCTGGTCAACTACAAGCCCTACAGTTTTATCACCCTGACTCCTGAAGGCGAAAGGATCGCCATGGAAGTCCTGCGGCGCCACCATGTCATCAAAGATTTCCTGCACTGTGTTCTCCTTCTCGACGAAGACCGGGCGGAAGAGAACGCCTGCCGGATGGAGCACGCCATGGACAAGGTCGCCATCAACCGCCTGGTGCAGTTCATCGACTATGTTCACCAGTGTCCCCGGGCCGGAGAGGATTGGATCGCCAACTTCAACACCTTTTTTTCAAGGAACAGGATCGTCGAGTCCAACTGCCCGGATTGCCTGGATAAATGCATGACGCGCTACAGCCGGAAGCGAACGGCCTCGGACGACACCGACATCTCTTCCTGATCGTCACCTTCTCCGGCGCCCTCATGACTTTGGAGAAGACATGTGTGATGAATCAGCGTGTGGCGCGGCTGAAGCGCACCTATGCCGCGCTCTCGGCTGTCTATCAGGACGGCAAAGCTCAAAACGACATCCCGCTCAAATAGGTCTGATTTACCACATGTGGTCTGTCGACAAGATGTCCACCAATGTTCACCGCCAGAGTTAGTGCATGCCGCCCGTTCGGTCAACCGGCAGGGCAACCGTAAAGACGGTCCCCTGCTCCGGCGCGCTCCGAACGGATATGGTGCCGCCGTGAAACGCCACGATGCGCTTGGTGATGGCAAGGCCCAGGCCGCTGCCCTGGGGCCGGCCGCGACCGGCGGACGAAACCTGGGTAAACTGCTCAAATATCAACGACTGGGCATCTTCACTGATACCGACGCCGTTGTCTCTGACACTGACCGTCAGGATGTTGTCCTGATGAACCATGGCGATATGAATTCGGCCGGTATGAGGGTCGCAGAACTTGACCGCGTTGGAAATCAGGTTGACCATAACCTGCACCAATTGATCTCGATCTCCTGAAATTTCAGGGGTATGTTCCGGCAAAGCCACCGTCAATCGGAGATCTTTCTCCGCGACAAGCTGACGCGTAGCAGTGACGGCGTGGCGAATCACCCCGCCGAGATCCAAAGCGGTGACCTGCCATGCCATCCGGCCCGCTTCGATTTTCTGAAAGTCGAGCACCTGATTGATCAAACGCGCCAGGCGATGGATTTCGTTGATCATGATTTCGAGAAACTCACCCTGTTCTTTTTTGTCTGTATCGGGATACTCTCTCAAAATCTCGGCAATCGACTGAATGGCGGTGAGCGGCGTGCGCAGCTCGTGGGTCACCGTGGAAATAAATTCATCCTTGAGGCGATCCAGCTCCTGAAGCCGCTCATTGGCCGCCTTGAGATCGGCGGTCGCCTTCTCCAACTCGTGGCTGTGAATGATGACCTGACGCGTCTCGTCAACGATATCCATCACCGCCTCGATGCCGAAGCTTTCTTCGGTCACCACCGAGGCCACCATGACACGAGCCGAGGCCGAACCGATCACTTCGGTCAAGACTTTTTCGACATGGGTGACAAACCCCGGATCGGCGGTCAGAGGCCGATTCCGGTCCGCGTGGTGCTTTTGGACATAGGCATCCAAGGCCTCCTGGGTACGCGCCTTCCCCAGAAATCGTTCCAGAAGCGATGTCAGGTCCGGAACTCTTGCCGTCCCGCGCCAGATGGCGGAATCTTCGGCTTTCTGGGAGAAATGGAAGACATCCACAAACAGGATCGCCTGGTTTTTTTCCAAAACGGACTGTTCACTGAAAAGCGATACACCGATATAGGCGCCGGTATTGATGAGAAGGCTCCAGAAGACGCCGTGGGAAATGGTATCCAGGCCCGTAAGCCCGAAGAGATGGAACGGCCGCAGCCAATGGAGGCCGAAGGGCCCTTCCCGGATAAATCCCGAAGACAGCAGGCCGGCATCCGTCATGGTGGGAAGAACCAAGGTATAGAGCCACACCAGAAAGCCCGCGATGAGGCCGCTCAAGGCCCCGGCCTTGGTGCCGCCCTTCCAGAATATCCCGCCCAGAAGCGCCGGCGCAAACTGGGCCGCCGCGGCAAAAGAGACCAGGCCGATGGCGACGAGGGGGTAATATTCGGCGGTTTGACGGAAGTAGATATAGCCGAGAAGAACCGTCAACAGAATCGCCGCGTGTCGGACGGCCACCAGCCAGGCGCCCAAATCGCTGTGTCGCCCCAGTCTCAGGGCGGGAATATGCAGCAACAGGGGCATCACCAGATTATTGCTGATCATGGTGGAAAGGGCGATGGTTTCCACGATTACCATCCCCGTAGCCGCCGACATGCCCCCGACGAATACCAGAAGCGCCAGTGCATGCCGACCGTAAACCAGCGGCAAACGCAGCACAAAAGTATCGGCATCGACGGCCTGACCGCCAAACTGGATCATACCCGAAAAGGCCACCGGCAGAACAAACAGATTGATGGCCAGGAGATAAAGCGGAAATAGCCACATCGCTTTTTTCAGATGCGCCTCATCGACGTTTTCAACGACGGCCATTTGAAATTGTCGGGGCAGGAGAACGATGGCCAGCATGCTGAGGAGGACATGGACGGTCCAGTCGGCGGAAGCGCCGGCGGACATATCCAGGGTGAAAAGATCACGAAGATCAGGCCGATGCTCCGCATGGGAGAAGAGATCGGCCACACCGTCATGAAGCCCGTAAGTCACGAAAAACCCAATGGCCAGAAACGCGACCAGTTTGACCACCGATTCCAGGGCAATGGCCGCCACCAGGCCTTCATGGCGTTCGGTCACCTTCGGTTTTCGCGTACCGAAAAGAACGGCGAACACCGCCAGCAGAACAGCCACATAAAACGCCGTGTCCTTGAGAAAGAAGAGACTCCCGAAGCCCACGGCAACGGCACCTTCGGAATAATGACTCAACAATAGAAAGCTGACGGAGATGGCCTTGAGTTGAAGGGAGATGTAAGGAACGACGCCCAACACGGCAATGACCGCCACCACCCCCCCCAGTGCCACGCTTTTCCCATACCGGGAGGCGATAAAATCGGCGATGGAGGCAATCCGGTGGATGCGGCTGATCCGCAGAATTTTCCGCATCACCACCCATCCCAGGGCGGCCATCAGGGTCGGGCCGATATAGATGGCCAGAAATTCAGGGCCCGATCGGACAGCCCGGCCCACGCTGCCGTAAAATGTCCATGCCGTACAGTAGACCGCAAGGGACAGGGTATAGACATAAGGGTTGCTGATGATGCTGCGACCGGCGTCGGCGCGCTTGTCGCCATAATAAGCGATGGCGAACAAGGCGCCGAGATAGCACACGGAAGCGAAAAGAATGGTCTCGGTGGACAGCATTGGCGACACGGGCTAATGTCCTGGTACCGCGGGAGGGCGTTGGAACATGGATGGCGCCGTCACGACGACGGAGGGACGGAAGCGACGGCCAATAGGATCAGGATGATCAGCAACAGCCAGACGCCAAAAATATATCCAAAAAACAGGGGAATCCCCCAAACCATTCCGGGCTGATTGAACAACGACAGCAACGGGTTGTTCAGTAATATATAGCCCAACAAAAACAAGGCGATAAGCCTTTTGTTGCAAAGAGAGTCCGGTGCCATGACAGCCTCCTCCATACCGGAAATCCGGTTTCGCCGCAGGTGAAACGGACGTCACGACTACAATTTGCGATTGTCGCCGGTCGGATTTATTGATACTTATAATAACAGATATAATTCAGATAGTGACAGCATAATCCAATTTTGAATAGGCGTCAATCTGTCGAAAGGGCATCAACCCCGGGAAACGGCTCAAAAAACGATACGGCGCGGCATCGCTGCCACACAGATGGGAGGGGTGTATGGGTTCAAAGAAAATACTGATCGTCGATGATGAGTTGAGCATCCTTGTCCCCCTCAAGTTCCTGCTGGAAAAAAACCGGTTTGAAGTGGAACTGGCCCAAAGTGGTAAGGACGCCCTGGAAACCATTGCCCAGTCCAAGCCGGATTTGATTCTTCTGGACATCATGCTGCCCGATCTGGATGGGTATGAAATTTTTCAGATGATCCGCGAAAGACCGGAGTGGGATGACATCAAGGTGATCTACCTGACGGCCCGGAGCCGGGATGTGGATATCGCCAAAGGCTTGAATCTCGGGGCTGACGCATACATCACCAAGCCGTTCTCCAATACGGAACTTGTGAAAAAAATAAACACCCTGCTCGGGTGATAAGCCGAATCAGCACCCCGCCGCCACCAATACGATACTCCCGCATCCGCCCGGTATAAAATAAGATATCCGGCAAAAACAGGTGACCTTCGAAAACCGATTCGAATATTCTGGTCATATGCTTCGACGATCTCGCCTTTTCCCGTGCCAAGGGGGTGTATGGCGGCATCAACCTTGAAGGGGAGGTGCGTCATGCCGGCGGCCATCACCGTCGCAGCCTCAGCTGCATGTCCGCGACACGCGGCATCATGTTTTCTGCAGCACCCGATCGGGTCGACCCACCAGCGTGGCAGAGATGACACGGCCGATGAAGATTTCCGCGCCCCCGGCAGCCCTGGGAACCTGATCCTCGGTGATGAGCTCGACCCTTCGGGCGCTGGTGCCTGAAACGGCGGCCTGGTCCCGAACCAGGGCAACGAGCCGATCCCGGGCATATTCGTCGGCCTCTTCGAACCGCCGGAAATGCCGGATGCCGGAAATGCCTTCAATTAAAAATCCTCCGGCCTGATCCGGAACGATGCGCACGTGGCGCTTGACCACGACGTCGCTCGTAATGGCGCCGATCGCGTTGGCCACGTCCGCATCCGGATGCAGGACCGCCTTGGCCCCCAAAACCGCTGCCGCCCGGGGCAGAAAGTAGTGGATGGGTGCGCCGATACCCACGACGGGGCGTTTGAGGTCAATCTTTACACGGTAGTGATCGCTGCCGCCGGCAAACATGTTCTCCACCAAAGTGCGGCAGACGGGACAGGTGTGAACGGCCTCCGGATCGATCTTGCCGTCCAACTCCCGCTTGAGCAATTCCAAGGCCAGATCCCGGACGACCTTATCCAGCATGGCTTCGGCCATCTCCGCCGTATCTTTTTTCTCCAGGGCCGCGTATATGGCGGCATATCGCGACGCAGTCCGACCATCCCATCGATCGAAGCGACCGGTAATGTGAAGCAGGTCCGTCGGGGTGAGGCCACAACGCTGGATAACGGCGTATTCCTCGAGGCGCCGGATGGGCAACGCCCGTTCGATCATGGCCCCGGTTCTTTCGAGAATTTCGTCGATGCTGAAGGGCCTCTCGGCAAGGAGATCGACGATCTCCCGCTCCGAATCGGTCAGGTCCATATCCTCCGGGGTCCCGTTCAGGGCCAGCATCTGCATGCCCCGGGTGGATGCTGCATATCGGTGGATCCGTGTCTCCAGGTAGGCGACGGCCCGGTCCGCGGCCGGGTGACGGGTCCCCAGCCAGGCCATGGGGGCGACCCGACGGGGACCGATGATGATCGACTCTTTCTCCATCTGGATCAGACTGTCGCCGCCCAGGCCACGGGTACGGATTTCCAAAGCCTTGACGTGGGTTTTGTGCCCCCCCACGTTGGAGCCGCTGTCACAAAGGGATACCCCTCCACCCAGAAGGATCGCCGTGTCCGTGGTGGTGCCCCCCATGTCCACCACCAGAGCGTCGGCAAGCCCCGTAAGGTGCCGGGCGCCGGCCACGCTGGCCGCAGGTCCCGAAAGTATCGTCTCCACCGGGCGCTCCTTGGCCATGGCCGCGCTCATGAGCGTGCCGTCCCCCTTTACCACCACCACTGGGGCGTGGATGTGGAAGCGGGAAAGCTCCGCTTCAAGATCCACGAGAAGCCTGGCCAGGCGTGGGATGATCCTGGCGTTCAGCATGGCGGTGTGGGCCCGGACCTTGAAATCGAGGATGTCCGACAGCTCATGACCGCAGGTCACGAAGAGGTCTGTCTCCTCCCGGATGATCCGCTTTACCGCCAGTTCGTGAACCGGGTTGATACTGCCCGCGAACCCCGATACCGCAAAGGCCCGAACCTGATCCCGGTCGACCATCCGCCGGACGATGCGTCGGACTTCCTCCGGGTCGACGGGGGTCCGCTCCTGACCCGAAATCTCGAGAGAGCCGGAGACCACGGCCTTGGGTTCATAGGCGATGTCCCGGCTGTCGAAAAGCCCGTAGGGCGGCATCAGGATCATACCGACCTTCTGTCCTTCCCCCTCAACAATGGCGTTGGTGGCAAGCGTCGTGGAGAGGGCCACCATTTCCACCGTCCGGAGGCGCTCGCCGTCGAGGCCGGCGAGCGCCTCCCCGATACCCCGGGTAAAATCCCATTTTGTGGTCAGGGCCTTGCTCTTTGAAAGAGTTTTTCCACGGGCAACGTCATAGATCACCGCATCAGTGTAGGTGCCCCCCGCATCGATCCCCAAGCCGGTTTTGACCATTGGAGGCCCCTCTTCACGCCCATAAGCGGGACGGGTGTCGGGCCGCGGGAGGGAGGGCCGGACGTCGTCCACCACCATCACCTGGGGACCGGAGGCGTCCGCAGCTCGACCCGTCCAGGCGGGATTGGCGGTCAGACCGGCCCGAAGCGCGTCGAAGCCAATGACGTGATGGGGCGGCACCACCAGTATGTCGTCGCTGCTTTCCATCGCCTTCAGGAGCCTCTCCATCAGCGCATGGTCACCTTCGATCCGCTCGAAATCCCAGCCGTATTCTTCAGCCATGTCCCGGGCGTATTGCTCGTATTTCAACGATTTCCCTGCGCCGGTATCGATAAAGGCCGCCCGACGGTAATGCGTCTTCCAGCTGTTCAGAAATCGGAAGGTTCGGTCGGCAGCCTCAACCCCATATGTCCTCACCAGATCATCGTAATGCAGCCGCTCCGCACCGTAGCCGGCCCAGAGACGGCGCTGGGAGAGGGGCTCGGTTTTCTCTTCGTACCAACCGGCG
>NZ_JBFXGG010000021.1:0-45931 GCF_050178255.1 Desulfococcus sp.
ACCGGCAAGGCGATCCGGGGCGTATCCGCCGAGGCCATGCGTATCCTTATGGACTACAGCTGGCCCGGCAATGTTCGGGAACTCGAGAATGCCGTGGAGCACGCCTTCGTTCTTTGCGCCGATGCCGACATAGACGTGTTCGATCTGCCCGTTGAAATCCGGCAGTGTGAATATCGACCGTTGCCCTCCATGGAACCGTCGCAATCCATGAAATCGGAAGACCGGAGAGAACCGCCGACGCGCGAACGGCTCATTGCGCTGCTCGATGAGTGCGCCTGGAACAAGGCCGAGGCGGCTCGACGCATCGGCGTCAGCCGGACGTCCGTTTGGAAATATATGAAGAAATGGCATATACCCCTGCAACCCGATGATTGCTGACGCACTATGTCGGCACATTGTTTGCATTAAATTGTATGTTCATCATACGGGCGGCGTTTCCCCGGTCGATAATCGTGCTGACAGGGGAGAGCCTCCGGCCATCATACAGGAGGAAAATCATGGTCACCATTATGACGGTGGGAGCCGCCGTATCCTCCGGCGAGTTCAGCGACGAGATCGGCGCCAGGGATGCCGCGAAAGCGGTAAGCGTCGATTCAGGGGGTGCGGCTTTGGATATGCTTTTGGAAAAACAGGTGGATCTCGTTATCGTCGATGAGACTTTGAAAGACATGTCCGGGCTTGACCTTGCTCGACAGGTCGCCGTCAAAAATCCGTTGGCCGCGGTTGCGCTGGTCAGCCCGCTTTCCGAAGAGGCCTTTCATGAGACCACTGAAGGGTTGGGGCTTCTCGCCCAGTTGCCGCCTCATCCCAGGCGATCGGACGCCCGGGTTCTTCTCGAAAAATTTGCGCGTGTCGTCCGGATGACCGAGCGTGTGGGAGGGTGAGGGATGATCATCAGCGTTGCCAGCGGTAAAGGCGGAACCGGAAAGACCACCATTGCGGTCAATATGGCTGCTTCGGCACCCGAAAGCGTTCAGTTGTTGGACTGTGACGTAGAGGCGCCCAACGCCCATCTGTTCCTGAATCCATCGATTTACGAGACCGAACCGATCTTTGTTCCGGTCCCCGAGATCGATGAAACCAAATGCACCCATTGTAAAAAATGCGCTGAGATCTGTCGTTTCAAGGCGATTGCCGTCATCGGCGAGACGGTGCTGACCTTCCCCGAGATGTGTCACAGCTGTGGCGGATGTGTTGTTGTATGCCCGGAATCCGCCGTTACGGAAACCGGCCGCCGCATCGGTGAGATTGAAAAAGGCCGGGCCGGTGAGATCGATTTCGTCCATGGACGTATGCGGGTGGGGGAAGCCATGTCGCCGCCCCTGATCCGGAAGGTTCGGGCATGTCGCGACCCCCGGAAAACCACCATAATCGACGCCCCGCCGGGAACCTCATGTCCGGCCGTGGCCGCCGTCAAGAAGACGGATTTTGTCCTCATGGTCACCGAGCCGACACCGTTCGGCCTTCATGACCTGAAACTGGCTGTTGGAGCTGTCCGGATACTCGGTATCCCGTGCGGTCTGGTGATCAATCGGTCCGACATCGGCAACGATCGCGTCCGGGAATATGCCGCCGATGCCGACATTCCGGTGCTGATGGAGATTCCTTTCGATCGGAAAATCGCCGGCGCGTATTCACGGGGGATTCTTATGATCGATGCATTGCCCGAATGGAAGGAGCGCTTCGAGACATTGTACAGAGACATCGCGGACTGCGTGAGGCGGGGGTGCGAACGATGAAAGAGTTGGTGGTGATCAGCGGCAAGGGCGGCACGGGTAAGACCAGCATTACGGCGTCCCTGGCTGTGATTGCAAAAAACATGGTGGTTTGTGATGCGGACGTGGATGCTGCGGACCTTCACCTTCTTTTGCAGCCCGATATCCGAAAGGAGACCGATTTTAAAGGCGGAAACACCGCCGTCATTGCATCCGAACGATGCACTGGATGCGGTACTTGTATGACGCTCTGTCGATTCGAGGCCGTGAGTGAGGATGTTCAGGGGAAATTCAGGATCGATTCCATCGACTGTGAGGGTTGCGGGGTCTGCGTTGATTTCTGCCCGGAAAAGGCCATTGATTTCCCGGAAAATACGTGCGGACAATGGTTCGTTTCCGATACACGGATCGGTCCCATGATTCACGCCCGTCTGGGTCTGGCCGAAGAAAATTCCGGAAAACTGGTCACCTTGATCCGCCAGGAGGCCCGGTCCTTCGCCGAAAAGCATCATCTGGGGCTGATCATCACCGACGGCCCCCCGGGGGTAGGGTGCCCGGTCATCGCCGCCATCGGCGGTGCGGCGACTGTTCTGATCGTGACCGAGCCAACCGTTTCAGGGATCCACGACATGGCCAGGGCAGCGGAATTGGCGATGCATTTCAAGATTCCGGCCATGATCTGCGTGAACAAGTATGATCTTAACCCGGAAAAAGCCGCCGAGATAGAGCGTTATGCCGAGCGCAACGGTATGGGCGTGGTGGGCCGGATCCCGTTCGATCCGGCGTTCACTCATGCCATGGTGGCGGGTCGTACCATTGTTGAGTATGCCCCCGACAGCGAGGTGTCCATGATATTGAAAAAGATTTGGGAGCAGATTGCCACGTCTTCGGCAATGATGGACGATGTTTGATAAAAAACGAATTTCCGAAGGAGATTGACTGGTTATGAGAGAAGGTAGAATTGCGATTCCGTCGCTGAACAACGGCGGGATCGACGGGAAAAGAGCGGGACATTTCGGGCACTGTGACGTTTTCACCTTGATCGATGTGGTCGACGGCAAAATTCAATCGGTTTCGACCATCCCTAACGAAGAGCATGTCCAGGGGGGGTGTATGGTACCGGTCAATCTGCTGGCCAGGAACAAGGTCAACGCCCTCATTGTCGGCGGCATTGGCATGCGGCCCCTGATGGGATTCCGCCAAATGGGGATCGATGTCTACTATGACGCCGAGCGTATCGATATTCAGCCGGTGGTGGCGGATCTTATCGCCGGCACCCTGCCGATGATCGATGAAACCCAGGTTTGCGGCGGCGGGGGCGGTCGTATTTGATGGAAACGGAGAATATTATGAAGATAGCAGTTACATCCAAGGGCACCGATATCCAATCGGCGGTGGACCCGAGGTTCGGACGCGCGGCCTACATCCTGATCGTCGATTCGGAATTGGAAAATCTTGAAGTTATCGATAACCAGAAAAACGTGGACGCTTTCAAGGGCGCCGGTATTCAGGCGGCGGCGACTCTCGGCGAAAAACAGGTTGATGTTCTCCTGACGGGCTATTGTGGCCCCAACGCCTTCAGAACCCTTCAGGCCGCCGGCATCAAGGTGGCCAACGACGCCAATAACTGCGGTACCGTTGAATCGGCCGTAAAGGCTTTCAACGAAGGCCGCCTTGCGTTCCTGAAAGACGCCAACGTGGACGGCCACTGGTAAACACCAGGTTGAATAGCAGCCGGCGGAGGGAATCGAATCGACTCGCCCCTCCGTCGGCCGCTTGAAGGCACACCCTACCCGTCCCATGGTTTTTGTGTTGCGCAGGCTTGAGGTTCCTGAGACCCTAACCTGAAGCGGCTGGGCGTACCCGATGGCAAGTTGGATAACGCTCGTCAATCGGGAGCGCCTGACGCGGCCGCCGTCGCGAGCCTGTTGATCAGACCCGCCTGAAAGCCTGCACCGAAACCGTTGTCGATATTGACGACCGACACCCCGGCGGCACAGGTATTGAGCATGCCCAGGAGGGCGGCAATGCCGCCGAAACTCGCTCCATAGCCGACGCTCGTCGGAACGGCAATGACCGGGTATGGCACCATCCCCCCCACAACGCTGGGAAGGGCTCCCTCCATTCCGGCCGCCACCACGGCTACATTGGCCCGGAAGAGGTCCTTTCGGGCCGCCAGAAGCCGGTGGATGCCGGCTACTCCGACATCGAAGATCCGGGTCACCCGATTGCCGAGAATTTCAGCGGTGACCGCGGCCTCTTCAGCTACCGGAATATCGGACGTTCCTGCACAGACCACGGCGATATTTCCCACAGCGGCAACCGGACGGGGATGCATGACGATGATCCTCGCCGTTGGATAAAAGACGGCGTCGGGGATGGCTTTCCGAATTTCCGTGAAAACTTCGGGACGAACCCGCGTCGCCATAATATTGTCGTGACATTGGATCAGCCGGAGACCGATTCCGACGATCTGTTCCACCGTTTTCCCTTCGGCGTATATGACTTCGGGGACGCCTGTCCTGAGGCACCGGTGCGTATCCACCTGCGCATAGCCCAGGTCTGAAAGCGGCAGTTGCTTCATGATGTCGAGAGCGCGCCCGACGCTGAGAGATCCGTTCCCGACGGCCTCCAGAACTTGCTTCAGTTCTTTCTCTTCCATTGTTTCTTCTTTCTGGTTTTCCTTTCCCGATTTTCTGCGTTGACCAGGCGCCGCCATCATCCGGAATGGGTTACAGGCTGTAGCGTATGCGATATTTCCCCCTACCCGAAATAGAAATTCGACTGAGGCTCTTTACTGGGAAAAATTTCGGATTAGTTTATTATTTAGCATTTCAGATGAGAAATGACGTCAAAAAAGGAGGTGCCATTATGGATGGTTTGAACATAAAAGTCAAAAACAACAGCTTGGCCGTGATATCCAAGTTGATGCACAATGCTTGTGCCAAATACGAGTGCAGCGTTATCTATAACGCTGAAACCAACACGGTTAAGTTCTCAGGGGACGACAGCCTGAGATCCCTTGTCATTGAAGATACCATGAATCTTTTCAAAAAAAACTGATGACCCGGTTCAGAGCGGCAAGTTTCAAGGCGAATGGAAGAGATAATCGGCATCCGCTTCGTCATCGGCTCCGCTGATCAGACCGTCGGACACTCGCGGCAGCATCACCGCCTGCGGCAGGGTGCTTCGTTTCCGGATTTGTGCGGGGATCCCCATCTTCCAGGCATGCCCCCTCCCGGCAATGACGATCATCAGCATGTCGGGGCGGCTGTAGAGATAGTCGAGCGCATGAATCGCCATGACTTTGTCCCATACCAGCTGGGCTTCACAAAAATAGGTGAGATTGAGTTGACCATGACCCTGCATCCCATGAGATTTTTTAATAAACGTCATGTAATTTTTGTCCACGTGGCAGGTGACCATCGGCAGGGCTTTCCGTTGCTTCGGATCGAGGGACTGGAAGCCGCCTTTGGCCACCTGACGTGTAATGTCTTTTGATACATTGAGTCCCACCACCGGAATCTTTTCATCCCTGGCATAATTCAGAATATCGCTGTAAAGCGACCAGGAAAAATTCCAGTTGTCATAATAGACGGCCTTGAAATCAGCGGAGGACGACTCACCGGCGACCCAGCGATCGAGTGCGGCCTGATCGTCCTTTCGGAACATTTCCATACCGATTGCGACCTTTGCCCCGGAACCATGAAGCGCCTTTATAACCGCGAGCTGGACATCGTGGTGTCTCTTTTGATCGTGAATTTCTCCGATGAACAGGATGCGGTTTCGAATCAGATCGGGTACGACGTCGGAAAGCGGCATCTCCCGTTGTCTGACGAGATCGGTAAGGCGGATTTCGGAAGCGGATACGATATTGCCGAACAACAGGAGTGCAACGGAAAGGAGGCCTGTAAGAATCCGGTTCGTTTTCATGGAACCCTCCGGTGCGAAAAGGGGTGATCTAAAAGTGGTGAACCAGGGGGGATGCCGTCACCGGCCAGACCCCTTTGTCCCGGTTCTGGGCGGCTTTGAAAACCAGATAACCGTATTTCCCGTAGTGGGGGATCTTTCGTAATATCGCTTCGATCGTGCCCGCCGATCCGTCGTCGAACACAGTGAATAGCGCAGAGACGTGCTTTTCGGAAAAGGGATGGCGGAACACCATGAAGAAGGCGTGGCCTTTTGTCGGATAGGCGGTGCCGCCGATGCGGACGAATTTATCCTCTCGGACCACCGATGCCGGCAGGTCACGCATCAGGTCGGGATTTCGGGGCACCCCCATGAAAATGATGTCCTTTTCCCGAATGACATCGGGTGTGACCCTGGATTCTTCGATGATTTCTGCCGAATCGATGCCTAAGGCCGCAATGAGGAGACGTGCCCGGGTGTTCCCTTCAACCGACGGTTCCGGAACCACCACCAGCGCAGCCTTCGATCCTCTGAGGCTGTTGACCGACGGGGTGAGTTCAGCCGGGTGGAGCCTCCGGAAAATGTCGGCGTCCGGATCGATGGCGAGTCTTGCCGGCGTGCCGGATTCTGCGGGAACATCGATGGCGAAGCGCGCGGTTTCCCCGTCCATGTCGACGGCGGTCCGGATCTCTCCCTTGGAAGAGAAAATCGTGACCGGCACCCGTACGCGGTAAACAGGGCCTGTTTGGCGAAGGGTTCCGCCGACGCGGTAGATGCCGTTCTCCCGGCGGGATGTCACGTCTTTCAGAACGAGCTGCACGGCACCCGGTCGATCGAGCCACTGGGTGAAGAACGGTTTAAGGGAACGGCCGTGGACCTCTTCGAAGACGGTTTCGATCTCCTGCCAGGAGACGGGTTTGAAGAGATAGTTCTGGTAAAGTGTTCTGAGTGCCTCCCAGAATGCGCCGTCTCCAACCTCTTGACGGAGCATATGGAAAACCATGGCGCCTTTGTCGTAGCCGACGACCTTGGTGGTCGGGTCGACGCGGCTTATGAACGCGCTCAGGGGGAAGTCTCGGTCGGGTCCGGCGACGGCGGCATAATTCCGGAGAAGCTGTCGTCGGTAGGCAGCCCCTTCCTCGGCCGAGGCGTGTTCATGATAGAGGTAATCGGATACGTAAGTGGTCAGTCCTTCGCACCAGTTTCCGCGGGAGGCGTCGACCCCGACGCCGTTGCCCCACCAGCAATGCGCAATCTCATGCCCCAGGCTGGTTTCCTTGATAAACGGGAGGTGAAGCACCTGGGTTCCCATCAGTGTGTAGGAAGGGAAACCGTATCCGGTTGGAAAGAAATTTTCCACCACAGCGAATTTTTCGAACGGATAAGGACCGAACAGCCCTTCGTAAAAGCGGATGAATCGAGTTATGGCCGCCAGATATCCATCTGAAAGGTGCCGGCTTTGGGGAAAGAGATAAGTGGCTGCGGTGACATCCCCGACAGCGGCCTCGCGGACTTCATAGGGTCCTGCAGAGAGGGCGATGGGCTCAACGGCTCGCTGGATCTCCCAACCGGACAGGGTCATTCCGTTTTCAGTCCGGACACCCATGGATTTACCGGCGGTGACGGCGACCATGCCTGCCGGCCCCGAGACTTCCAGCCGTATGGATGCCGGCGCGTCCACCGTCACAGGATACCACCCGGCTCCGCCAAGCAGAAAGACGCCGTTTTGGGATATGGTGCCCGTGACACCGTACCCGGGGTTGTCGGTGTTGACGGGCAGCATCGGCGCCGGATCATCGAAAAACCCCTCATACCGGATGGTTACTGCCAGAGGATCATCAGGTGCTTCGGCTGAACGGAATTTTGAAGGAATGGGGATGATGAGCCGACCCGAAGGTCGCTTGACCGAGACCGGCGTTCCGTTGATCAGCACCGCCTCAACCCGTACTTTTTCTGAGAGCTCCAATATCAACGCATCCGATTCCATGGTGGGGATGGTGATGAGATCAGACCCGGAAAGTCGGTGTTCAGCTGGAAACAAGCGGATTTTGAGGTCGTGAAGGACCATTCGCGGGCCGTGCCGGGACGACTGCGATCCTGCATCGTCGCAGGAGAAGAATAAGAGCAGGCCCAGAGGCACGATCAGCAAGACAGTCCGGAACCCAATGAACAGCGATAATCGATTCGGCATCGTGACGGTCCTCACACAGGTCGATATCAGATTCATCAGCCAATATGCCGGAAGATAATCCGAAAACCCATCCTGTCAATTTGGATCGGATACTCATGTGGTTAGGAAGGCTGAAGGCTGAAGGGGTGTGTTTTTGACGAACGGAGCATTCATCCCCCTTCAGTCTGTTCGGCTTTCGGTCGTCAGTCTCTATAGTCTGAAGCGGAGTGTCTGCATCGAATGGAGCGTCCATGCCCCTTCAGCCTTCAGTCTTCAACCTTCAGCCTCGAAAAAGAACTTGTCAGGAGTGTTCCGATTTGGTAAAAGATACTCTTTTTCATGGATGATTCAACTTTCGCCTTTTACGATATCGACCGCGAAAGCGGCTCCCTGTCGGCAGCGGTCGCTGTATGGCAAAAGTTGCGTCTCTGATTCACGGGAGGAAAAATGCCGTACTATGAATTCGAATGTCCGTCGTGTGGAAAACTCACCGAGGAGCTGGTGAAAGTGGGAACAGAGGAAATCCCCTGCTCCCGGTGCGGCAGGGCCGCTAAAAAAATCATGTCCCGCTGCACCTTCTCGCTGAAAGGCGGCGGGTGGTATGCTGATGGTTATGGGTCATCCAAAACAGGGGCGCCCAAGGCATAAATTTCATTAGAACCCGAATGGAGATGGGAGACCGATCGACCGGGTGTTTTTTTCAGTCCCGACGCATGAATGTCTCTGTTGCACACGGCAGGGGACAATGATGCGCCTGAGAATCAGATGATGGCGTATCTTGGCTGCCGAATGCGTTCGCTGCGGCACAGGGGGCATCGCCCCGGTTTTTTGAAGCGGCTCCGCTCCTTGAATGTAAATCCGCATGAGATGCAGGCGGCCGGAACGATTTTCAGTCGATGTTTCCGGTGTGTCAGGGATTTCGTGATGTGAGATAAATGTTGGTAGACTGCCTTTTCCTGAATGCCGAGGCGTTGCGAAATCTCATAGACGTCATGTTCACCTTCTGACAATACATCGATCATTTGTTCACGGATGGTCGGCATATCCCCTCCTGTGACGGTTTCAGGGTGGCGGGGGGCGGTATTGCCATGGATGAAGCCGGGACGGACAAACGGCCCGATGCGTTCATGGCAACGCCGCCCCCTGTGGATCGATGTGGATCCGATTTAATATCTGGATAACAAAATCCGCTTCCTGCCGCAACTTCTCTTTACAACCCATAGAAATTTGAGTATAAAATAACGTTACGGTATCCTGATGAGAGCGATACCCGAACGCTGCACTGTTTTCCGGGATCATGTTGATGGGGGATATTTCCAGCTTGTCGCTTTTTACACCTTCAAAATCCTTTGTCGTGGACAATTTGACGGAAGCCTCTGCGGCCTGGTTTCTTTTCCGACAGGACAATATTCTGGTGGATGAACGAAACGGCCGCGTGACCGTTCCGCGGGCCGTCACACCGGCGGCGCTGAATATCAACGCCCATCAGCTGCGATGCCTCGGGACGTTATCGCAAACGGCGTGCTATACAGGTGAACTTGTCGATGCCGATCCCGTTCCGGACGGCATGGCCTGTGTGGCCCTCCGGGGTCTTTTCGGCCGGCTCGACGACAGGGTTTACGGCCTTGCCGGAACAGCGCTTCAGCTCGTCAACTGGGATCGAGGACACCGGTATTGCGGTCGGTGCGGGACCGAAACCCTTCTGATGACGAGCGAACGCGCCAGAATTTGTCCGGCGTGCGAGCTGATCAACCACCCCAGGATCTCTCCTGCGGTAATCGTAGCGGTGATCCGTTCGGGTAAGATTCTGCTCGGGCGTTCCGGCCGTTTTCCAAAACCGAATTTTTTCAGCGTTCTGGCCGGATATGTCGAGGTGGGAGAGACGCTGGAGGCTTGCGTCCATCGCGAGGTCATGGAGGAGGTTGGCATCCGAATCCGGAATCTGAGGTATTTCGGCAGCCAGCCGTGGCCTTATTCAGGGGCGCTCATGGCGGCGTTTACCGCTGAATGGGCATCGGGGGAGATCTCCGTCGACGGTGAAGAGATTCTCGAGGCGGGATGGTATGGTCCCCGGGAACTTCCGATGACACCCGGTTTGGGTAGTGTCGCCGCCCGGTTGATCGATTGGTTCAAACACACATACGGATAATCAAGCCGCGACACATGGGAGCCGTTATCAATAGGAGGAGGAATCAGGAGAGAATGACGCTAACCAAGGCATCCATCATTGAGGAAATTCAGAACCAATTGCGGTTCTCCAAAAAGGAGACGACGGAACTCGTCGAAACGCTTTTGGAAATTATGAAGCGAACCCTGGCCGACGGTGAAGACCTTCTCATCAGCGGTTTCGGTAAATTTTGCGTGAAGGAAAAAAAGCAGCGGCGAGGGCGAAATCCCGCTACGGGTGACGATATGCTGCTCTCGCCGAGACAGGTGGTCACCTTTAAATGTTCAGGCAAGCTGAGAGAAAAAATTAACAACGGAACGTGATGGAAACGACTGGACCGATGATTTCACCTGAAGATACGCAATCCTCTACCACCCGAATGGTGGTGGCCGCTCTCATGACCGGCGTGGCCCTGAAGGCGCGGGATGTCGCGGCTTCGATTTCCCGATCCACGGGCAGGGATGTGACCCCGGCCGGAATTTCGGGTATTCTCTCCCGAATCAGCGATCCGTCCCGAAGTGATCTGGGAAATTTCATTCAAAAGCACAAGGCCGGCAACGCCTGGGTCTATACACTGTCTCCGGCCGCAAAGCCGCTTTCCGAAGCCCAGGCCTACGATCTGACCCAGAAAACCGGAGCCGACCGATACACTCTGGCACAGGCACTCCGGGACTATCCGGCGCTTCGGCGGAAGATCGCGGGGGAGGTCCGACCCGAGGTGCCAAAGGCGGCCTTTCGTATGGTTCGGAAGTTGGCGGATTCCGTGCGTCCCGGGCGGCGCATCGACTTCACGGCTCGAAAGGCGCCCAGACCATCCGATCACACGGTTGAGCTCTCCATTCAGTATTCCAGCCGGTACGCCCTCAGCATGGCCGCGTCACTGAGGACGTTCATCCTGCTCTGTCTTGCGGCGGTTCTTGCCGTCGGCGCCGCCTGCCTGTTTGTTTACGTCTTCCTTTTTCCAGCCCTGGTGCTGGTATCCGTTGCCGTGATCGCATGGCTCGGTCGGCAATATTTTCGCCGTTCAAGAGAGATTCGATAGCGGGTTTGCGGAAGACCCGGAAAATCTATCACCCTGCCTTAAGGAGGTTGTCATGGAGTGGAGGACCGAAAGGGATTCCATGGGGTCCGTTCAGGTGCCGTCGGATCGGTATTGGGGGGCTCAGACCCAGCGGTCCCTGGAAAATTTTCCCATTGGCGACGAACGCATGCCTCGTGAGGTGATCCGTGCCATGGGGGTTTTGAAAAAGGCTTGTGCCCAGGCCAATATGGATCTGGGGGTGCTGGATCCTGAAATCGGGCGACTCATCGTTCAGGCGGCGGACGAGGTCGCCGGGGGGAATCTGGACGATCACTTTCCCCTGGTGGTGTGGCAGACCGGCAGCGGCACCCAGTCCAACATGAATGCCAACGAGGTCATTGCCAACCGAGCCAATGAAACGGCCGGAGGACGACGAGGGGACAAACACCCGGTTCACCCCAACGACCACGTGAACAGGTCCCAGTCTTCCAACGATACCTTTCCCGCCGTCATGCATATCGCGGCCGTCGAGGCCATCACCCGCCGCCTCATTCCGGCCTTGTCCCATCTCCACCAAGCCCTGGATGAGAAAGTACGGGCGTTCCGCGATATCATCAAGATCGGCAGGACCCATCTCCAGGATGCAACGCCCCTCACCCTGGGTCAGGAATTCTCCGGTTATGCCCGTCAGATCGAACTGGGCATCCATCGTGCCCGGGGATGCCTCGATCGTCTTTATCCCCTTGCCGTCGGGGGTACCGCCGTGGGCACGGGACTGAATGCGCCGCCCGGTTTCGATCTCGCCGCGGCCGGGCATATCGCGGCAATCACCGGCCTGCCGTTTTCCGCCGCCGAAAACAAGTTCGAGGGCATGGCAGCCCATGACGCCGTGGTGGAGGCCAGCGGGGTCACGAGGATCCTGGCCGGCAGTCTCATGAAGATCGCCAACGACATCCGTTGGCTGGCCAGCGGCCCCCGGTGCGGTATCGGCGAGATCTTCATTCCCGCCAACGAACCGGGAAGTTCCATCATGCCGGGCAAGATCAATCCAACCCAATGCGAGGCCCTCACCATGACGGCGGTCCGGGTTATGGGAAACGATGTCACCGTCGGATTTGCCGGTTCCCAGGGGAACTTCGAACTGAATGTCTTCAAGCCGGTCATGATCTACAGTCTGCTTCAGTCCATCCGCCTCATTTCGGATGCGGTGATGAGCTTCACGGATCGCCTGGTCCAGGGCATCCGCCCCAACAAAGCGCGCATCGACATGCTGATGCAACGGTCCCTGATGCTGGTAACGGCTTTGAGCCCCCATATCGGATACGATCGGGCTGCGGCGGTGGCCCACGAGGCTCATCGTTCCGGAAAGACCTTGAAAGAGACGGCGGTGGCCATGGGTGTGGTGACGGCGGAAGAATTTGACCGGTGGGTGGTACCGGAGGCGATGGTGGGAGGGTTGAAGCCTGGAGATTGAAGGAAAAGAGCCGCGTTATGGTCTACGGAGGCGTTCGTAGAGCCGTCGGCAGAAGTGGTGAAAATCGCTGTCCTCGCGTCGCCGGGGGCGGGACAGGTTGACCCGGATCTCCGCCTGGATGCAGCCCGGGGTTTTGCCCATGACGAGGATCCGGTCGGCCAGGGTGACGGCCTCACTCACGTCGTGGGTGACAAAGAGAATGGTGTGGGAAAAGGTTTTCCAGAGATCCAGCAGCAGGCGCTGCATCTCCTCGCGGGCCTGGGCGTCAAGAGCGGCAAAGGGTTCGTCCATTAAAAGCACCTTGGGTTTCAGGATGAGAACCCGCGCCAGGGCGACCCGCTGTTTCATGCCGCCGGATATGGCGGATGGGCGGTAGTCCCGAAACGGTGCGAGCCCTACCAGTTCAAGGAAACGGTCCACCTCTTCCCGGGCGCGCTTTCTTCCCCGAAACCCTCCCTTCAGCCCGAAAGCGATGTTTTCCGCCACGGTCAACCAGGGGAAAAGCGCCTCCTCCTGAAACACCACGCATCGGTCGGGTCCGGGTTTCGTGACGGGCTTCCCGTTCAGAATCACCGAACCGGCGTCGGGTGGAAGAAAGCCCGACAGGATCTTGAGCAGGGTCGATTTGCCGCATCCGCTGGGGCCCAGTATGCAGATCATCTCCCCGGTGGCCGCCGTAAAGCTGATGTCCTTCAAGACGGTCAATACCTTGTCGTTGACGGAGAAAGACTTTTCCAGCCGGAGAATTTTCAGGGCCGCAGGTGGCGGCGATTCGGACGACGAGCCCGGGATGAGCCTGAGCGAGGCTTTCATCCTGACCGCCGGGCGCTTTTGAATGAGAGCTTCAGCAGACAATCGAGCATCCTGTCGCTGGCCTGGCCCATCACGGCGATGACGATAATGCCGACGATGACGATATCGATACGGCCCAGCATCCGCGCGTCCATGATGACGGCTCCCAGGCCGTTGGGCACCCCCGTCAACTCCCCCAGAACCAGATACGCCCAGGAGACGCCCAAACCCAGCCGGAGACCGGTGACGATGTGGGGCATGGCGGCTGGAATCAGAATGGCGAAGACGCCCCGGATCCGGCCTGTGCCCATCATGGCGCCGGCCTGGAGAAGCAGGATGTCGACCTGGCGAGCGCCCGTCGCGGCGTTGAGGTAGATGGGGAAAAACGCGGCGAGCGCCACCAGGAATATCGTGGTTTTCATCCCGATGCCGAACCAGACGAGCGCCAGGGGCAGCCAGCTGATGCCGGGGACCGCCCGGACGGCGTTGACGGACCCGCTGAGCAGCTGTCGGAAGACGGCCACTCTGCCCGAGAGGATGCCCAGAGGCACTCCCGCCAGAGCGGCGATGAGAAACCCCAGGGCGACCCGCCCGAGGCTGGCCGCCGTGTCGGTCAGGAAGCGTCCGGCATAGGGGGTGCTGCCGGCTGTGCCCAGAATGTAAGCGTATGCGGATCGGGCAATGTCCTTCGGATGGGGAAGGAGGTAGGCGGGGATCCTGTCGGTTTCGCTGATGAAAAACCATCCGGTGATGCAGGCGGCGGGAATGATCCATGGGATCAGCCGCCGTCCTCCGGCGTTGGATTTTTCCATGCCTATGGCTCCGTCCGGACCCGTCCGACAAAGGTGAGATCGATGAGACGATCGTAATCCGGCTCCTGCTCGATGATGCCCAGCGCCGTCATCCGCCGGGCCAGGGCCTTGACCCTTGCGACAAAGGCCTTGTCCATGTCCCAGGTCAACGCCATATTGTCGGCCGCCGCCCTCAAGGTGTCGATGTCGGTGCCAAACGTCGCGGCCTTTGCAAGCCATGCCTCGCGATTCCCCGTCAGGTAGCGAGTGGCACGGGCGTGGGTTTTGACGAGCCGGTATACGGTATCCGGTTTCTGCCGGATCATCTCCCGGGTCACCAGCATGCCTGCGTTGATGGTGCCGATGGATTCCCCGTAATACGGATAGGCGAGAATCCGGCCGTAACCTTTCCGGACGGCCAGGGTCGGGAAGGGTTCACCGGAAAGGAAGGCGTCGATGTCGCCCCGGGCCAGGGCCGTTCCCATGTCGAAAAAGTCGATCCGGAGCAGGGTCACATCCTTTTCCGGCGAGAGCCGGTGCCGGGTCAGCGTTTCCCGCAGAAGGATCTCATGCATGGTTCCGGGCACGTAGCCGATTCTTTGTCCCCTGAGATCCTGAACCGATTGGACGGCGCCGTGTTTTTTCACCACTAAAGCCGAACTTTTGTTGCAGAGGGCCGCCACGAGGACCACGGGCTGACCCAGGGTCGAGGCGTGGATGGCGTGGACGATGGTGGTGCCGCACATGTCGAGGCTGCCGGCCAGCAGCGCCGTCTTCTGGTCGGCCGGATTGGTGAAGGGGAAGACCGCCACCTTGTCGCCCCCCTCCATGAATTCCGCGTAAAAAAACGGCTGAATGGTCTGGGCGGTTTTCCATGTCCCGACCCGGAGCGTCCGGGCCGACGTCGCAGCGGGGAGAAGCCCTGTGAGGATGAGCAGGGCGGCCAGGGAGCGGCGAAATCGAATTCTTTTCATGAAGGATACGCCTTTTTTCGGGGTGAAGGCCAACGGGGGGCGGCCCGTCCCAGCCTTCGGTCTCTGTCCTTTTCTTCTCAACCGCCGAAACAGTTGGAGGCCAGGTCCGGGTTCCAGCCCATTTCCACCTGCATCTTTCGGCAGTCCGCGATGTCCCGCCCTCTGCCCTTTCCGGTGTCGGCCTTGGCGTCTCTGGGGCTCGATCCCACCTCGGGGAAGAAAAGATTGGCCCCGGCCGCAAGTGATGCCGTGTGGGGTTCATGGGTGCAGTGGGCCCGGGGGACGTTTGCCATGACAAGTCGGCTTACCGCCACCATCCGCGCCATCTCCTGTTCAGTGATCATGCCGTGTTTCGTCATGGGCGATCCCGGGAAATTGATCCGGCGCATGATGCCGCTGTATACGGCCCCGTAATCCCGGGCCAGGAACATCAGGTCGACGATTTCCTCAGGGTTGTGCTCGGGGCCGACCGGTTCCACGCAGTTCATCCACTTGAGGCCGACATCCTTGAAAACGCTGATGGTGCGGATCCGCTTTTCCGGCGAAAAGGGGGTGTCGCGTCCCTCACCCAGACGCACGGCGTGATAGGCTCCCTCGAACCCTGCCGCGAGAAGGGCCTCGGCTTCCCGGTGGTTGACGTCCCGGGTGTTGGCCACAAGGGGCGTGGCGACGACCTTTTTGATCAGTCGTCCAATGTCCAGAAGTCGATCGAAGGAAAATGTGCCGGTGGTCATGACGTTGAGGGCGTCGGCCCCCTGGGTCTCGGCATCCCTGGCCCAGGTCAGGATTTCCGTTTCGCTGAACGTGACGGTATGGGTGAAGATGCCCGCCCGGCGTGTGAGGGAACAGAATTGGCAGTCAAAGGGACAGGGTTCGATGTTGACGCCGATGTGAAGATGGTTTTCTCCCTTGCCGTTGAACCGTTTCCGGGACATCTCGTCGGCGGTCTGCATCAGTGCATAGGTTTCACGGGTGTGAAGGCCCAGGTTCATCAGTACCAGGGCCTCTTCTCGTCGAATCCCGATGAAGTCGGCCCCTTTTTTCAAAATATCGGCGACATGTGGTGAGATTTTCCAGCTCATGATTTTCCCGGGTTCTGTTGAAGTGATCCGAAGGTGCCGGCGACGGTCATCCCTGGCGGGGGAGAGTCACCGGTGCGGTTCTGCAAGGCCGTGGTGCTTTGCCCTGCGGCCTTTCAGGCGCCGATGACAGCCATCGGGCCGGTCTTGACAAGGGTGTGTGCTGCCGGCTGTGCGACGGAACAGCCTTGAAAGGGTTGCAGCCGTTGTTTCGTCCGTCAAAAATATCTACCCTCAACTTTCGACTTTCACAGGCCGTATCTTTTCGGTCATCGTCATGAAAGTCGAAAATTGAAATCTACCCTTAAATTGACCGCCTGTCAATCGTGTCCATGGATATGGGTCCAGGAGGCGGCACCGGCTCATGAATACCGAAAGTCGAATAATGATCCTCTGGTTCCGGCATCGCTATATTTCCCATTGATGATCCGGGGCGAGTCGTGTACATCGGTGTCTCGACCACGCTCAAACCTGAACAGTCATGAAAGGATGCCATATGCTGCTGCAAGAACAGATCAAGAAGGATTTGATGACGGCGATGAAGGAGAAGGACGATGAAAAAAAGGCGGCTCTCCGCGTCGTGATCGGTGAATTCGGACGGTCGGACAAAAAAATACTCTCCGATGATGATGTGGTGAAGATTTTGAAGCATCTGGTAAAATCCGAGTCGGAAACGTTGACGATGGCGGGCGGCGCTATGGATTCCGCTTTCATCCGGGTCATCGAGGCGTATCTTCCCGCCACGGCTTCCGAAACCGAGATCCGGGATTGGATTTTGGTGAATATCGATTTCTCGAAATACGGGAACAAGATGCAGGCGATGCGCGATATCATGGGGCATTTTGGAGGGAATGCCGACGGCAATCTGGTTCGAAGGATTATAGAATCCCTTTGAGGCGCGGCATCGAAACGGCCGTCCGTTCATGATGGGGGTCGCCGCCGGTCCTGAGACAGACGGCGGTGAGGCTTCCCCGTGCCAGCGCGGCAATCAGCCGTTGTCGTTCCGGTATGGCAGGATCTGAGCGGCGGGCTGTCATCCGAATGGACCGCTAAGGTTAACCGCCGGAAGCATCCGTTCGGTTCAGGTCCAGAAATTCGCGATAACGGGCCATTTTGGCAAAGGCTTTGACGGCCTTTTCCGGTGTCGGATAGACCACGCTTTTGTAAGGTTGACCCGCCACCGGATAGACGGTCCGTTCTTCCTGGTCAAAAGCGAAGCTTACGCCAAAGACCGGCTTTCTGTATACGCCCATGAGTTCGGCGATGCTGTTGATGTACGTTTTCTCGAAGTTGACGATGTTCTGCTCCAGACTGTCGAGAACCGCCCGATCATAGGCGGGATCCGATTTCTTGACCGACTGGACGATCCGGCTGAAAAGGATTTTCCGGCCGATGAGGCCTAGATTGATGACGGCGTCGCAGCCGTCCCACTTCATCAATTCCGTCAGGACCGTCATGGCCACGTTCGGGTCGTACTCTCCCACGATATCGACGGGGTTGGATCGGCTCCAGTAATCGGGGAGAATGTCGTCGAATTTACCAATGATTTCATCCGACAGAAACGGCACCTCGAGATCGAATTCCGCACATAGATCCGATGTCACAACCCCCCATCCGCCGCCGAAGGTCATGATCGCCGCACGGCGTCCCCGGGGCAGGGGCAGGGAGGAAAAGGCCGCGGCAAGGTCCAGTAGGTCCATGGGGAAATCCGCCGTGACGATCCCTGTCTGTCTGCAGACCGCCTCGAAGATGCGGTTGTCCGACGACAGTGCCCCCGTATGGCTTGCGGCGGCACGGCCGCCCACCTCCGTTCGGCCGCCTTTCATCAGGATAATCGGCTTTTTAAGCCCGATTCGACGGGTGCTCTCGAAGAAGCGCCGGCCGTTCTTGACGCTTTCGATATAGAGCATGATGTTTCGGGTGGCCGTATCGATTTCAAAGGCATCCAGATAGTCCTCGACGGTGACCATGGCTTCGTTGCCGGAGCCCGAAAAACAGCGGATGCCGATGCCCTGGTTTTCGGCAAAGGCCAGAAGCTGGGTTCCCATGTTTCCGGACTGGGCAACGACCGCCGTATCCCCGGCATCGGGCCACACGTGACTTCCCGTACAGTAGAGGCGGATATGGGGATTGGAGATACCCATGGTGTTGGGGCCGATGACGAGAATGCCGGCCGCCCGGGCCGCGGCTGTAACGGCTTCCTCGAGGCGCCGTCCGTCCTCGCCCATCTCTGAAAAACCCGAGGTGATGAGCAGCATGTTGGGGATCCCCTTATCCTGGAGCTGAGGGATGAGGGACATGACTGCCGCCGCCGGAATCGTGACAACGGCCAGGTCGACGGGGCCGGGGATGTCCAGGACCGACGGATAGACCTCGCGTCCCGCGATTCGCCCTCCCCGGGGATTGACAAAATAGATGTCCCCCCCGTACCCGTTGGCGATGGTGGTGCTGGGCAGATTGTGGCCCCATTTGCCGAAACGGGCGGAAGCGCCGACAAAAGCGATGGAACGGGGATGAAAGTATCTGCCCAGAAGCATCGGATCGACCGACGGCTTTGCCTTCGAAGCGGCGGCCCTCGGGCCGAACGCCACGAGCGCGTCGACGGCGCGAATCTCCCCGGTGTCCGTGACGATAAGCGGGTTGATGTCGATCTCCGAAATATTGGGGTGGTCCAGAGCGATTCGGGAAAGCCCCAGGAGCGTTCGGGCCAGTTGTCGCCGGTTGATCGCTTTTTCTCCCCGGAAGCTTCCAAGAATCTTCCGGGCCCGAATCTCGCCGATCATTTGATCGATGTCGGTTTCGGTCAACGGCGCGAGGCGGAAAGTGATATCCCTGAAGGCTTCGGCAAAAACGCCGCCGATGCCGAACATGATGACGGGGCCGAAAAGTTCGTCTCTGAACAGGCCGGCGACCAACTCGCGACGGCCCTGCATCTGGGGCTGTACCAGAAAGCCTTCCAGCGCCGCTCCCGCTTCTGCTGCGATCGCCCGAGCCGCGGCAGCAACCGTCTCCGGCGTGTTGAGGTTCAGATGGACGAGATGTTTCTCCGTTTTATGCAGGAGGGTCTGGCCGAGCCCCTTGAGAACCACCGGAAACCCGGTTTTTCGGGCGGCGTCGACCGCTTCCGCAACATCGGCGGCGGCGACTTCGTCAACGACCGGAACCCCGTAAGCCTTGAGAAGCAGTTTCGACTGATACTCGTTCAATGCCCCTGATTCGGACCGCTCAATCGCATCCGGCAGCTTCGCCATATCCATCTTTTTTCTCCTCTCCATCCATTCCCGTTGATCGAAATCCACAACTGTCGTACGATGCGCCAACCCTGATTGATGCCTGGAGCGACATGCAGAAACGAAGAATAGCACTATCGGCGGACGGGGGTCAAGCCTTTAAGTGCATTTGTGATTTTAGGATTGATTTTGATGATCCGCATCGCTATGTTCCCTGAAAATGGCTATTTGATCAATCCTCACTGTCGCGAGACTTTGTCGACTGCGGGAAAAACCACAAGGAAAAGAGGCGAACATGCCCCAGCAATCCTATATCATTCGGTGTGGATCGTGCGGAACCCGGAACCGGATTCCCGGAAACCGCGTGGGAGAAACGGCCAGGTGCGGCCGGTGCGGTGCTGCCGTCAACACCCGGGTACTGACCATAGGACACCCTGTCGTCGTGACGGACGCGAATTTTCACGATCGGGTCATCCTGTCCCCGCTCCCGGTTCTGCTGGACTGTTGGGCGCCGTGGTGCGGCCCCTGTCAAATGATGGAACCTTTCATGAACGAGCTGGCTGCGGAATGGAAAGGGCGGATACGGGTGTGCAAGATGAATGTGGATGAGAACCCGAGAACATCCAACCGGTTTCACATCCAGAGTATCCCGACGCTTCTGGTGTTCGACGGCGGACAGCTCAGGAACACCCTTGCCGGAGCGCTTCCCAAACACGGCATCGTGCAGGCCATGTCGCCTTATTTGAGATCGTGAGACCATGATGAACCCATGTGACCGATCCGGTTTTCCGGAACAAAAGTTGGCCGAAAGCGTCAGAAGACTTTTTCGGGAGGGCATTCGGCTCAACGGAGCGGCTTGGCATTTCATCAACTCCACGTTTTGCCATCCGTCGATGAAGGCGCTCGAAAACCTGTTGTCCGACGAAAACAATCCCGAACGGGAACCCCTGTTCGAACTCATCTTCTTTCCCGACATCGCGCAGCAGGCTGCATTGGAGGACGAGATTTCGGAGGGCGGTTTTGCCGACGGAGACGAGGCGCGTGTTTTGTCACAACTGACCCGACCCCCCTTGGAAGCCCGTCTCATTGTTCCCGGAGAGCCTGATTTTCTGGCGATACGGGTCCCGGAATGGGCAACAGCAGCTTTTCTGGCGCGGCTCCACATCGGCAAACCTGT
This sequence comes from Desulfococcus sp., assembly GCF_050178255.1. Taxonomy (NCBI): domain Bacteria; kingdom Pseudomonadati; phylum Thermodesulfobacteriota; class Desulfobacteria; order Desulfobacterales; family Desulfococcaceae; genus Desulfococcus; species Desulfococcus sp. The sequence goes on from NZ_JBFXGG010000021.1 coordinate 20,500, forward strand.
CGATGCCCGATTGACGGAAGCCATAGACCGTTTCGTTCCGGATACCTTGCGGCTCGGGATCCGTGTCGGGCTGAGAAACGCACGGTTCGCCCAGACCGACAAAAACGTCCGGTTTTTATGTCATTTTTTCAAGGAAAGTGCAGGTCTGTGGGATGATTTTTTGGCTGTGGTTGACTATTTGACGGCGTTTCTGGATGAAATCGAGGATGGGATGAATATTTACAAAGCCTTGTCCCATCGCAAAAGAATGCTTTTCCGGCGCCTGGAGGAAGCGCGGCGGTTTGAAAAGCAGCTTGAGCGGCATAATATCGAAACGCTCATGCTTCAGGGCGCGCGTCCACCCCACATCGACAAGGACCAGGTGCGCTGGAAAATGGCCGCCATCGACAGGATCTCCCAAACCGTTTTCGGCAGGATTGAACCGCTCGGTGACGATCCGGTGGAACTGGTACGAATTTCCGACGATTCCTTTGATATCGAAGACATGATCCGGTCGCTGTCGTAACCTCCCAACACCCGGAGGCGGTTCCGGAAAACCCTGGACGGCACCCGGGAGAAGATCCGGATGCCGCGTTTTTAAAGCCCCTCAGAAGGTATGGAGAAATCATGATGATATTTCGATGGATATTTCTGGCCGTTGTGTTGTCGGGGATACCCGGTGGAGATGCGCTCTGGGCCGCGTCGACATCCAATCCGACTGCTGCATCCCCGGGCGTGGACCGGATTATGTCCGGCGTCGAGAAAAAATATGCCGGCGACGGATTCGAGGCGCGATTTCATCAGACCTCGACGCTGAAAGCCATGGATATCACGGACACCGCCGAAGGCCGACTGCTCATCAAACGCCCGGACAAAATGCGGTGGGAATATGAAACCCCGGAAAGACAGTTGGTTATCACGAATGACGATACGTTGTGGATCTACAGGCCCGACGATCTTCAGGTCATGCTCGGCAGTGCTCCGGAGTTTTTCAGGGGCGGGAAAGGCGCCGGTTTCCTATCGGACATCCGACGGATCCGAAAGCATTTCGACGTGTTTCTGGAGGACGTTAAGGAAGGGGACCGCTATACCCTCAAACTCGTACCCAAGGATGGGAAACTGGATGTCGTCTCCATTCTCATGACCATATCCGCAACATCCTTTGAGGTGACGGATGTGACGACCACCAACAGTTACGGCGATCAGACCTATATCCGGTTCGATCGATACCGGTTCAATCTGACGCCGGCTGATGACGATTTTGTGTTCGACATCCCCGAGGGGGCGGATGTGATCCGGTTGGAAGAATAAGAACGCTGCAGCCGGAACCAGGGGCTGAAAATGACGATCGGAGAACCTCGGGACCGCGTCGTCTTCAGCCCCGGTATGCCGTCGATGCGACCACACATCCACCCGAAGGCTTTTGCGGAGTGATTCACCCCACCATATCGTCGGGGATGTCCGCGTTGGTGTAGACCTTCTGCACATCGTCGCAGTCGTCGAGGGCCTCCATCATGAGGATCATTTGTTCGGCTTCCTTGCCCTGAAGCGTTGCGGTGGTCTGGGGCAGCATGGTCACCTCGGCTTCCAGGTAGGGGATCTCAGCGTTTTCAATGGCCGCTTTTACCGCTTCAAAGTCCTCAGGGGCCGTAATAATCTCGAAACAGTCCCCATCTTCGCGAACATCCTCGGCACCGGCATCCAGAGCGACCTCCATCAGGGTTTCCTCGTCGGTGACCGCCTTTTCAATGTTGATGTATCCCTTCTTGTCGAACATCCATGCGACGCATCCGTTTTCACCCAGGTTCCCGCCGCGTTTGGCGAAGATGTGCCGTATATCGGCTACGGCCCGATTTTTGTTGTCCGTGAGAGATTCCACAAGCACCGCCGCACCGCCGGGACCATACCCTTCGTATATCGTCTCTTCGTAGCTGACGCCTTCCAGCTCGCCGGTGCCTTTCTTGATGGCCCGCTCCATGTTGTCTTTGGGCATGTTTTCGGCTTTGGCCGCCGCTATGGCCGTTCGCAATCTGGGATTGGCGTTGATATCGCCTCCCCCCATCCTTGCCGCGACGGTGATTTCCTTGATCAGCTTGGTGAAAAGTTTTCCACGCTTGGCGTCGGCAGCCCCTTTTTTATGTTTTATCGTAGACCATTTGCTGTGTCCTGACATGATCGAACCTCCTATGTTTTCCCCAGACCGATGACAAAGATTTCTTTGCTCGCTTTCCGGCTGCTTTTGGGTTTGAAAATCCTGACGGTGTCAAATTCTCTCCTGACGTTTTCGACAAATGGGTCAAAATCCGATCCCTGAAAGATCTTGCAGGCGAACATTCCCCCTTTTACCAGGTGCTTGCAGGCGATGGAAAGGGCCGACTCGGCCAGACCGGCGGACCGGATCGCGTCGAGAGTCTTGTTGCCGGTCGTGTCGGGCGCCATATCGCTTAACACCACGTCGAACGGGGCGCCAGGCATGTCGTGCAAGGTCTCCGACAGGTTCATCAGGTCGCCGATGTGGGCTGAAGCATTGGATGGGAGCTTCGTCGTGACCGGCTTGAGGTCGATCCCCACCGCCTGACCGCTTTCCCCGATCAACCGGGCCGCATAGATCAACCATGAACCCGGAGCGCATCCCAGGTCCAACACCCGGTTTCCCTTTCGGATCAACCGGGTTTTCTGCTGAATCTCCTGAAGTTTGTAAACCGACCGGGCTGGATAGTTTTCTTTTCTGGCTTTTTGAGTGTAGTGATCGGCCCAGCGATTTTTATCGGATGTCGAAACCCGCCGTTTCATATACCTTACCTTGTCTCAAGTCAAGAATATCCTTGATTAAAATAATGCCTCGACGGCCTGTGTCACCGTCTGGATGCCGACCAGATCGATGCCGGTGACGGCCGTCATGCGGCGAAGGTTGCTTTCAGGCACCAGACAGCGTGAGAACCCCATTTTCCGGATTTCAGACACCCGGGTCTCCACCTGGCTGATGGCCCGAACCTCGCCGGTCAGTCCAACCTCTCCCATGACGATATGACCCTCCGGAACAGGGCGATCCAGAAAACTGGAAGCAATGGCTGCGATGATGCCCATGTCGACGGCCGGCTCGTCGACCCTGACGCCGCCGGCCACGTTCATGAAAATGTCATGCCCCATGAGATGCATCCCCAGTTTTTTTTCCATGACCGCCACCAGCAGGGCAACACGGTTCTGGTCGAGGCCCAGTATGGTCCGCCGGGGCGTTCCGAAACTGGTGCTGCTGGCCAGGGCCTGGAGTTCAACCAGAATGGGGCGCGTTCCTTCCATACAGGCCGTAACCACCGACCCCGGGGCCTGCTCGGGGCGCTCGGAAAGGAAGACTGCCGAAGGGTTGGCGACCTCTTCGAGCCCCTGCTCCTTCATTTCGAACACGCCGATCTCATTGGTTGATCCGAATCGATTCTTCACGGCCCGCAACACCCGGAAGACATGGCTCCGATCCCCTTCAAAGTAGAGAACCGTATCGACCATATGTTCCAGAAGCCGGGGGCCGGCGATGGCACCTTCTTTCGTCACATGGCCCACGATGAATGTCGGAATGCCGCTCTTTTTGGCCATGATCATGATGCGCATGGCCGATTCCCGGACCTGGGCGACGCTTCCCGGCGCTGAGGGGAGGTCGCTGTTGAACATGGTCTGGATGGAATCGATGACCAGAACATCGGGCTTTTCGCTCGAGACCATCTGCAGGATGGTATCGAGGTCGACCTCGGAGACGACGAACAGCCGGTTCGATATCGTCTTCAGACGTTTGCTTCTCAACCGGATCTGTTTGACGGACTCTTCTCCGGAGACATAGAGGACCTTGGCATCCTGTCGGGCCAGACCGTAGAGCGCCTGGAGCATCAGGGTCGATTTTCCGATGCCGGGATCGCCGCCGATCAAGACGAGAGATCCGGGCACCAGGCCGCCGCCCAACACCCTGTCGAACTCCCCGATACCGGTTTGGATGCGACATTCGTCCTCCAGAATTACCGCATCGATGGATACCGGCCCGGTGTCGCCCGGGATTGCCCGGCGCTTAGTCCCGGCAGAAGCGGCATTGTATTGAACCTCCTCCGCAAGGGTATCCCAATTGCCGCAGTCCGGACATTTTCCGAGCCATTTGGGGCTCTGAAAGCCGCAGGTTCGGCAGACAAAGACCAGCTTTCCCCGTTTTTTCATGATTCAGTTCCATTCCTGTGATCGCAAGGGTTTTGCAAGGCCTTCGACCGGTGTAACGCGATAAGGGAAAACAGTTGTGGTTGCAGCGGCTCAGGCGGCATCCGGTTTCACATTCTCCAAAGAATCGGCCCGTCGACATTGGGTTGACAGGATAAAGCATAACATGCCATTTAACCCCTATCAAGAAGCGTCCGCGGGATTTCAACCCGTGCGTCCCGGGTTCGGGGGGACCGGCGTACTTTGGAAAGGCGGTCATACATAAACCATAAGGAGCGGTCATTTGAAGCGATACGGCCTTCATGGGCGACGAACGATGGCGTTCGGGGTTTTTCTGGTGGTGTTGTTGGGATGTCTGGAGACGAACGACTTCGGGGCATCCATTGATTATTTCGGTTCTGTGCGGCAGCGACTGGTGACGGACGGCTTTGACGCGGCTCGTGTCAATGCCCTTTACCGTGATCCCAAGGCGGCGTTCGAGGTTCGGGGCATATCCATGTACTTTGTCCACAGCGAAGGCCGGCTCAACTATGATCAGTTTCTCGATCCGGCGATGATTCGGAAAGCCAGACGCTACATGACGCTCCACCGGGAAACTCTGGAGACGGCGGAGCGGGACTTCGGGGTCGACCCAGGCGTCATCACGGCCATCCTGCTGGTGGAGACCCGGTTGGGTACCTATGTGGGGAACCGGCGCGTCATCAACACCTTTTCCACCATGGCGGCGCTGTCGGACAGCGCCGTAAGAGACGCGCTCTGGAATGCCATATCCGGAAATACCGCGCTTTCCAGGGATGCCTTCGAAGCCAAGGCCCTTCGGAAATCATCATGGGCCTATGACGAATTGAAGTCATTTCTACGCTACACACGGCGGTACAACATCGATCCGCTCAGCGTCAAGGGCTCTTATGCCGGTGCCTTGGGTTACTGCCAGTTTTTACCGAGCAATATTCTCAAGCTGGGGCGGGACGGCAACCGTGACGGCCACCTGGACCTGTTTGACCATGCCGACGCAATCGCCAGCGTCGCCAGTTACCTGAAACACCACGGCTGGCGGCCGGGTCTTTCGGATCAAAAAGCCGCCGATGTCGTCTACACTTACAATCACAGTCGGTATTATGTCAACACCGTGTTGAAAATTACCAAAAAACTCGAAGGATAACAATGGATACCGTAACCTTTGTCGTCGTTGTCGGCGTTCTTTTCTACATGCTGACCTGCTGGGCCATCATCGATATCGCTCTGAAGGATTTTTCGTCGTTGCCCGTAAAGGCCGCCTGGGGATTTACAGCCTTTATTCCGTTTATCGGGTGGCTGATCTATTTTGCCTTCGGGGCTAAAAAGGGAATGCGGCGGAAAAAGTCGTCAAAAAAAAACGATCCAGTGGAAAATAATGTTTGACAAACTATCGCCGATTCGCTACAAGGCCAAGGTCTTTGAGAGCGATTTGTCGATGCGCTTAATCAATGACGGCCCCATCGTCTAGCGGTCTAGGACGCTGGCCTCTCACGCCAGAAACACGGGTTCGAGTCCCGTTGGGGTCACCAGAACGAAATCAATGGCCTTGCTGATTTTCAGCAAGGCCATTTTTATCGGGTGAGAGCCTATATCGACTTTCGTGATGTTGAGCGGAAGGCGCCGAAGATGAATAGGTTTTTCAACCGGAAAATTCCGGTGTTTCCGACGCAATGGATTCAAACAACAGCACCGGGGTCAGGGCATGGGGTTGTGTCGGATGAATATCAGACGGCTGTGTATAATCCTTCACCGACGGCCTTGATCTTTCCGGATTTTTTGAGGCGGTAGACGATGTTGTAGAGTTTTTCCCTCTGGAAGCCGGTATCCTTTTGAAGATCGTCGAGAGAGACGACGTCTCCGACGGCCTGCATATGCAAATAGACCGTTTGGGTGGCCGACTGTTGTCTGGTTTTCGGTTGACCGGGTTTCGACGGTTTGGATTTTCGGGGCCGCCTTCTCGCCTCCTTTTGGAGGTCGCCTCCCGGTACAACAGCCTCACTCGGCGCTTCAGCCGTTTTCGACGCCTCGGCCTCATCTTTCGTCGGTTCACTTTGAGCCGCCGTCTTTTGCCTGCCGGCGGTCGGTTTTTCATTTTCTTTATCCGACGTGTATTGCCTGCGCACATGTTCTTCCAACTGATCCGCAGCAGCCTCGATGACCTTGGCCAGCGCCTTCATGCTCAGGGAGACAGCCTTGGTGAATTCCTCAAATTCTTTCATTGAATATCCTTTTTCAATCCATTAACTCAACTTTCGACTCTCATAGGCCGGTGCCGGGAGGATACGGCCCGCCCCCGACGCGATTTCGTTCAAGTGCCGCTAAAGCTTGCTCCGGGCGGCCCGGAAACTCGCTTGCGCTCAAACAGTCCGGGCCGCTGATCCGCCGCGGCGCTTAAGCGGCACTAAAACTCACCGCTGTAGGGGCCCGGACCGTATCCTCCCGGCACCGCTTTCCGGTCACGTCATGAAAGTCGAAAGTTGAGTCCATTAAAATATCAGGTTCAGTTTCCTCTCATTTGAAATCTCATATATCAGATAATCCGGCAAAACAAGCCTATTTTCGTGTTGGGAACGCATCTGAAATGTCCCTTCGGTCTTCGGTCTTCAGTCTCGAAAGGCTGGCGGCCGAAGGGGTGCCCATGCCGAACCGGGCCCCTGGGGGCCCTTCACCGAAGGTTGCGTCGGGCGGATATGAAAAACTGAGGGGTTGTGGCGGACATTCAGGCGGGCGACTTTCGAAGATCCGTGATGTGGGATTTCAGTTCGGCAATCTCCTTTTCCATCTGCGCTGATGTTTGTTCGTGCTTCTTGAGTTCCTCTTCCTTGAGGGAGAAGGCGGTGCGGCACTCCTCGAGCGCTTTGACGGTTTCCGAGAGGGTCTTGTCCCGGGCGGCGAGGCGGTTACGGCTCTCCTCGAGCGCTTTTGTCGCTTCCGTTATCTTCTTTTTCTGATCTGCAATACATGCCGTCCTTTCCGCGAGTGTACGGCTCAGCGCCGCAATCCGGTCTTTGTCGGCATCGTTCAGCTGTTTAAGGCCGTCGAGACGCACCGACTGCTCGGCGACGGTTTTCCAATGCTCCTCGGAAATGCATCTTTGTGAGGAGACCTCGGCAGTCAAGGCCTCGATCCGTTGTGCCAGGTTCGAGGCCTCTTTTTGGAGAGCGCGGTGGTCCGAATGGGGGACCATGCCCAACGTCGCCATCAAGGATCGTATCGGATCTTTTCCATCATCGCATGGATGGACGGTATCCGTCAGCCAAGGGGCCAATCGGATAACGGCCTGAAACTGCTTTTCAACATAATCCATCAAGGTTTTTCCAGTGTTATACCACGCCGCCGTTTCCTCGATAGCCAGGTCTGTTATCTTTGCGAACATCATATTCTCCTGTTTTCTTCAAAATCCACAATATTTCGGGCCGCGTGTTTCAATTTGCGAACGCAGCTCGTGATGTCGACCGGGAAGCGGCCGAAGGTTGAGTCGCTGAAGTATGACACAGCTTCCATCGCCAAACAAGGAAAATATTGCAACGCACAAAACAGACAACGGCTTGATAAATACAAAACAAATGTCGTTATTTATTTCGGATATGGTTGCATTGCATCAAAAATGATTCGATATCGGACGTGCCGACTTTGCCGGAGGCGAAGCCTGGCGTGTTTATGGATTCAGGCGTTGTCCTGCGGACGCGGCTTCCGCAATAAAGGCATCTGCGAGGCGAATGAGCTCTTCCTCGTCTACGATTTCCACATTATCCGCGGAGCGAACCTCGCCGTTGAGGATCAGAACGGTGCGTGGGTATCCGTGGCCGCCGAAATATTCGGTCATTTTTTCGTGTTCAGTCGAGATGAACCGCATTTTTTCCTGCTGCACCGTCATTTGAAAGAGCGGCATGCGTTCCGTAGCAAGCCGCCGGATAAAGGCCGGCAGGCGCGGTCGCTGTCGTTCCGTGCAGTCGGAGCACCATGCGGCGACAATGTTCAGAACGAAGGTCTCGCCCATAGAGAGCCGTTGGCTGACATTTTCGGGTGTAAGCTCCGGAATGAATACCGGATCGACATCTGGCCGTTTCATGATTTTAAAAATGGATGAGAACGCCAGGACCGGCTGTTTTTCGTCGTCAATAACGAGGGCTTCTCCCCGGAATTTTCGGCCGTCTATCTGATGAATCTCCGCTTTTGCCGTGACGGTGCCCTTTTCAACCGGGCGAAGAAATTTTGTTTCAAGGGATGCGGTCACAAAAGGTGTTTCCGGCGGGACGATACTCTTCAAGGCCATGACCACTGCCGTGTCCGCAAGGCTCACCAGGGCGCCGCCGTGCATGAATCCTCCGCCCTGGGCGAGATCGAAGCCGAAAGGCATGGACAGAATCGCTTTCCCCCAGGCGGCGCTGGTGATGTTCATGTTCAGGAATCTCTCGAAGGGCGCGCACGAGATCCATTGGTTCAGTCTGATCTCATGAGGGCCGGTCGATCGGATCGGTTCAAACCGATTTTTTTGAGGACATAGTTCCTGATTCGAATCGCTCATAACTCCTCAATTGCAGACGCTGTGAACGATGGCGTTTTCGGGGCAGACCTCAACGCACGTACAGCATCCAATACAGTTATCGATGTCGGCTGGAAGACTCTTGCCGTCCTTCAGTTCATAAACGTCCGAAGGGCAGGATTCCATACATTGTCCGTCGCCTTTGCACGCGTCGTAGTCCACATGAATGGTGACGTCCGAACCCTGCCATGTAAATGTCGTCATCTGTTATGATCTCCTTTCACTGCTCTTTGCGACGCACCGGCAGCCGGAACGGCAGGCCGTCCGCCGGGACGCCTATTTTTTTCGACGGTCCCTGATGTAAACAGCGGTGGCGTGTCCGTTGCCGACATCCCGCTCTTCGATCTGGAAAAGTCTTGTTGCGGCAACGAGCTCACCCAGTTTTTTGTATCCGTAGTTTCGGGGATCGAACTCGGAGGCTTGTTTTGCAATATTACTCCCGACAGCGGCCAGATGAGCCCATCCGTTTTCGTCCGAAGACGCCTCCACCGCGTTTCTCAGCAGCGTGACAAGCTTGGTGTCCTGCTTGAGTTCGCCGGTGGTCTTGCGCTGGATGGTTTCGGCATCGTCGTCCTTGGCTCTGAGCACTTCCGTGAAAATGAACTTGTCGCATGCCGCTACAAAAGCTTCGGGGGTTTTTTTTTCACCGAACCCGAAGACGATCAATCCGGCCTCCCGGATCCGCGAGGCCAGCTTTGTGAAATCGCTGTCGCTCGACACGATGCAGAATCCGTCGAAGCGGCTGGTATACAACAGGTCCATGGCATCGATGATCATGGCGCTGTCAGTGGCGTTTTTCCCGGAAGTATATCGGAACTGCTGGATCGGCTGAATGGAATATCTCAGCAGTACTTCTTTCCATCCTTTGAGATCCGGGCTCGTCCAGTCGCCGTAGATCCTTTTGACGTTCGCGGTGCCGTATTTGGCGATTTCGATGAGAAGTTCTTCAATGATGGCGGGCTGGGCATTCTCCGCGTCGATCAGGACAGCCAGTTTTTCGGTTTTGTCGTCGGTCATGATGCTCCTTGAGGTGTTGGGTTCAGGTCTGCGACAAGGCAAACATCCGTCGAAATCCCCATCTTGAGAGGGTGGATACGGCATGATACGGCATTCGATTGACGGGCATGACCATCTGGATTACCATCAGCTTGGCATGAAATGTCCGTGCCGGGGTCTCGGCGGCTTCAACGGCCTTCATGGAAAACTCGCTGAAATCGATGGGACAAAGCATCTTTTTGGATGAAAACATGGCGGTCACCATAATGAAAGCCGAAAGTTGATGCATATATTTACGTAGAGCCATAAGTGAAAATATGCAAATATGAACATCGCGTCTTTTTTGCATGCGCTCCGGTGAAGGGATGTGATATGTTTATCGTCAACGCTTCGATACCGTGGCGATCATGTCCAATCTACATGGGAAAATGCAAAAAAGCAAATTGCGGACGACGAAATTTTCCGGGGTATCCGGTAAAAGAGCCGTCGTCCGGTTGACGGTCGATAGAACGCTTCCGATACCGGAGCGAGTCGGGTCGAAGGTGCCGAAGGGCATCAAACCAGACCCTAAAGCGTGATGCATGTGTAACCATTAATTGTTGGACGGTTTCGCAAAGCAGTGGCGATCAGGGCTTGCGAGCGGGGATGCCGGGTATCCAATCCACATCCGGCTTTCACGATGTTGATTGGAAGGCGATGAATGCGCTGAACCCAGAGATCGGGCTTTTGTGGAACCGCCGAGATTGGAGGGTTTATGGATACCACCCATTTTTACGAAATTATCGCCACCAATGCCAGAATTGGAGACTGCTACGAAATCGTCTTCAAAGGGAACCCTACAAAATTCAAAGGGATTCCAATTCCTTCCCGTGAGACGGATGACAAATTCGTGTTTCAGGTACAGGAGCCGCCGGCCCGAAAAGGCATGATGGAGGCCGAGTTCAATGACATCGAATCCATGAAAAAATGTTAGACGACAGGCCGTTCGAAAGCAACCCTTTCATGTGCCGGTAGTTCTTTTCGGGAGACCCCAAAAATAAGAGGATACAGGAATGAACCGTAAAAACAGCGCAAGGCATATCATCATCCCGATCATTCTTCTGTCGGCTTTGGTCTGGTCATTGTCTCAGGCCTTGGGGAGCGGGTCGGGAGAGGCATATCCGAACGCCCGGTTCATCGTTTCGGCCGACTGGCTGAAACAGCACCTGGCGGATGAGGGGCTCGTGGTCGTGGACGTTCGGGGAGACAAATATTTCGACGGCACCGTGATTCCCGGTGCCGTTCGGCTTCCCTGGTCGGAATTCCGCTACGACGACATCGATGAAAATCTGGGTGAAAAATTTGCAGGCCCGGACAAAGCCCAACAGGTTCTGGGAAAATACGGCATCACGCGGTCAGACACGGTCCTCCTTTATGATTCGGTCGAACGGGACGGGGGTGCCACCGCCTCCTACATCTTCTGGGTTCTGGATCTGTTGGGGCACGAACGGATGATGCTCCTGGACGGCGGTATCGACGGGTGGCGGGCAGCCGGTTTCGAAACGGCCAAGGCGCCGATTCGACGGGATCCCGTGCTTTACCAGGCGCCGTCGGGTGAGATGAAGCCGTGGGTCCTGGCCGACGGCGAGTTCGTATATCGGCGGCTCGGGGACCCCATGTACCAGATCATCGATGTCCGTTCCCGGGAGGAGTACATTGGAGAAAAGGGATCCCTGGATCTCAGGGGAGAACCGCTCAAGCTCGGCCACATTCCCACCGCGGTCAACGTGGACTACCGTTTAAACTGGGTGGATGAAGAGCACAAAAAGCTGAAGCCGTATGCCGACCTCCGGAAGCTTTACCGAGGTCTCGATTCGAATCGTGCCGTCATTGTTTATTGCGATTCGGGTCGCCGAGGCTCGTTCGGTTATTTTGTCATGCGGGTTATGGGTATTCAGCCGGTGATGTCCTATGAAGCCTCATGGAAGGAATGGGGGGTCCCGGACCGCTTCTATCCGGTGGAACTGGTCGAACGTCGGTTTGGGAGCGATACGCTTCCCGGCGCCTCGGAAACGGCCGTGGGTGAAGGACGCCGAGTCCGTTCGGAGGCCGGATCCGGGGATGCCGATTCCCGTCTTCCCGCTTCCGGCTCGCCCAAGGGCGGTTATGTTTCCTGCGGAGGATGAGGATATGGAAAAGCACGATAAAACGGATTACTGGAATTGGCTGCCGGCCTCCTTCGCGCTTGCCGGTATCATCGTTTTCATTTTCGCCACGTTTGGTCCGCCGGCCTCCTCCAGTGGCTTCGTCAGCCTGCTAAAGGGGATTCTGCAATCGGTCGCTCCGGGATATGTCGGGACCAAGGCCCACTATCAAATGTTGCCGGGCCCCGACTCCTGGGTATTCGCCTTCGTTCTGGGCATGGCGATCGGCGGTTTCATTGCCGGCCGAACCCTGGACATTCCCGTCCGGGATGTACCCGAGATCTGGGAACGGCGTTTCGGCCCCAGCCGGATCAAGCGCTACGCCGCAACGTTTATCGGCGGATTCCTGATTCTTTTCGCTTCCCGCATGGCCGGCGGCTGTACATTGGGGCTCTTTATCTCGGGGTCTACGCAGCTTGCCGTCAGCGGACTCTACTTTGGCGTGCTGATCTTTGCCGTTGCCATGCTCACCGCGCGTCTTGTTTACGGAAATACGGGAAAGGAGGGCACGTAATGACCAAGATTCTGCTGGGGCTGTTTTCAGGAATCGCTTTTGGTTTCGTAATCCAGCGGGTCGGTGCCACCAGTGCGGACAAGATGGCCAGGGCACACCTGATGATGGAATCCGACATCCCGAAATTCATGCTGACAGCGGTCATTATTTCCGCTGTCGGATTGTATGGCCTCCAAACGGCGGGTGTCGGAAGGACCCTCATCCTGCCCACCAGTCTCGTGGCCACCGGGCTTGCAGCCGTGATATTCGGTATCGGCTGGGGCCTGTGCGGGTACTGCCCCGGAACGGCCTGGGCCGCGGTGGGCGAAGGCCGGATCGATGCCGTGTTCGCCTTCCTGGGAGGACTTGCCGGTGCCGCGGTCTTTGCACACTTTCACGAATACCTCGTGCCGGTGCTTTATGATCCCACCAACTTCGGCCGTATCACCCTGGTGGACGGCATACCGGTGAGGCCGGTTGCCGTCTTCCTTCTCGTGGCGGTGTTTACCGGCGCCGTCTGGGCCGTCGATCGGTTGTGGGGGCGTCGCGATGCCTTTCGGTAAAGGGTCGGCTTTCAGGGGTTGGGTTCTGATTGTTGCCCTCGCAACCCTGGGGTGCGATGCCGATGGACCCTCCCCGGGCAACCGTCTCAGGGTTCCCCGGGGATATGTCGACCGCCTTGAGATTCGGCTGGACGGAAGGGTGGTGACATTCGGACCGTTTGTCGGATACTATTTCGCTCCCGACGACCCGCAGGACCTCAGCCGCCTGCGGTTCGTCTGCTTCAACGAAAGGCGTTTCTATACCCGGGATCTGGTGGAAAATGCGTTGCTCTTCACCGGCGAGGCCCGCCTGACCACGTTGCCCGATACAGGGGGCGACATCCCTTCCACGGGCCGGATATCGCCGATATTTTTCCCGGAGGCGCCCAGGGCCTGGCTGGATACCCGGCCTGAACCCGCCGAGGAATGGGTCCATTTCCATTCCGGTTACGATGCCCGGGGTGCGGTGCTCACGGGATATTGGCTTCGGCACGTCGGCGCGGCTGAATTCACCTATGACATGGGGGGACGGGTCGGCGCCGGGAGCCCCCTCTACCATCGGGTTTCCAGAGGCCCGGATCTCGGGTTCGGCCGGATTGTGGAATTCGACCGCGGCCCTTCCTAAAACAACAATCAACGATGGAGGTTTCTACATGCTCGAGGATATCAAGAAGGGATTGATGACGGGGCTGGGTGCGGTTCTGTTGACCAAGGAAAAAATAGAGGAGAGCGTCGACAAACTGGTCAAAGAGTCCAAAATCAAGGAAGAGGATGCCCGGAAGCTGATCGAGGAACTGGCGGGGACCGGCCAGAAGCAGGCTAAAAAAGTGGAAACGGATGTCAGCGATTTCTTCAAAAAGACATTGAGCGGCATGAACGTCGCACGAAAGGACGAGATCGTCGACCTCAAGCGCCGGATCGATGCGCTCGAGGTTCGTCTTTCGGTTCTGGAAGGCCGGGAGGGTGAAGGCGCGTAAATTCCCCTGGGATAGCCGGTGCGATCGGAGAGAATCAGCCTGTTTCCCGATCGTCGGTGGTCGGCGCCAGGACCAGCGCTGTCCGGGACGGCAGGTAGAGGCTGAGAAAATGCCGGTGAATCCGGTCGGTCAACGTATAGTGGATCATGCCGGGATCCTGGCGCGCAAGACCGCCGTAACCTTCGCGGTCGGTGTCGAGGGCGACCCGATAGGCGCCCGGCGCCGCCGGTATCCAGTAGTCGGTGTGGGAGCGGGTGGGATGAAAATTGAATGCAAACACCTTTCCCGCTCTCAGAAAAGCAAGCACCCGGCTGCCTTCATCCAGGTGAAGGAGGAAGATTTCCTGGCCGAACGGTATCTGATATTCGGTCGAGAATGCCGTCAAGTCCCTGTCAAAGGTCGCGAGATGATGATAGCGCAGCAGGGGATCGTCCATCAGATGCCATTGACGTCGGGCGTATCGATATGACCATTGATTGCCCTCGCGGGGAAAATCGATCCATTCGGGGTGACCGAATTCGTTTCCCATGAAATTGAGGTAACCATGTCCCGCGGTGGCCAGGGTCGCCAGGCGAATCAGCTTGTGGAGGGCAATCCCCCTTGCCACCGCGATATCCTCGGTCAGCACGGACATATGACTGTAGATGCGGCTTCCCATGAGGCGAAAGATAAGCGTCTGGTCCCCCACCAGGGCCTGATCGTGGGATTCGGCATAGCTGATGGTTTGTTCGTCGGCGCGTCGATTGGTCAACTCGTGCCAGAGGTGCCCCATGGACCAGAATTCATCGGGAGTGTCCTTGGTCAATCGGATCCAGTAGTCGGGGATGCCCATGGCGAAGCGGTAATCGAACCCCACGCCCCCGTCTTCGAGAGGGGCCGCCAGCCCCGGCATGCCGGAAACATCCTCGGCGATGGTGACGGCGGTATCCGAAAGCGTGTGCACGACGCGGTTGGCCAGGGTCAGGTAGGTCAACGCCGCCTCATCCACCGATTCGTCGAAATAATCGTCATAGACGGTAAAAGCCTTGCCCAGTCCGTGGTGGGTATAGATCATGCTGGTGACGCCGTCGAAACGAAACCCGTCGAACCGGTATTCGTCCATCCAGAAACGACAGTTTGACAACAGGAAATGAAGGATGTGGACGTTGTCGTAATCGAAGCAGCGGGAATCCCACGCCGGATGATCGCCCCGGTCGCCCTCGTGGAAATACTGGAAGGGTGTTCCGTCGAATCGGGAAAGCCCTTCGACCTCGTTTTTCACCGCATGGGAATGAACGAGATCCATGAGCACCAGAAATCCCATGCCGTGTGCTTCGTCCACCAATGCCTTTAAATCCTCCGGCGTTCCGAACCTTGAAGAGCACGCGAAAAAATTGGATACCTGGTAGCCGAAAGAGGCATAATACGGATGCTCGGCGACCGCCATGATCTGGAGGGTGTTGTAGCCTGCCCGGCGGATGCGTGGGAGGACGTTTCTACGGAACTCGGCGTAAGAGCCGATTTTTTCGGCGTCCTGGGCCATGCCGATGTGGGTTTCATACACGAGGAGGGGGCCGCGCTGCTTCCGGGGTCTTGGATGTCGCCACTGATGGGGAGCGTCCGGACGCCAGATCTGAGCGTTGAAACTGCCGTTGTCGGGGTTTTGAACCACGCGACGGATCCAGGCGGGAATCCGGTCGCCGCGTCCGCCCGGCCATCGCATCTCGAGGCGATAGAGATCCCCGTGGGCGAGATCCCCGGCATCCAGCGTGATTTCCCAGACACCCGTGTCGCTTATACGCGTAAGTGCGAAGCGATCCATGACCTTCCAGTCCGAAAAAGAGCCTTTCAAATAAATTTCCCGGGCATTCGGGGCCCATTCCCGGAACACCCACCGGCCGTCTTTGAAGTGCATACCGAAATATTCGTGGCCCGAGGCAAAATCGGCGAGCGTTATTTTTCCCGAGGTCAATCGTAGCTCCATTTCATCGGTCCGCACGATGCGTCGGCGAATGACGTCCCGGTATGGGGTCAGAAGCGGGTCTGCCGAAAGTCGGCGGCGGAGCATCCCGTCGATGATCTCCGGGTGCGAATGATCGATATCGTTTTTCGTCATGTTTTCTCCAATCCGGTCATACTTCGATTTTCACGAACCGTTTCGGGGCGCTTGTCCCCCTTTCAGACGTCAGTCTCTTCCCGGTCAACATCACGATGGCCGAAGGCTGAGAACACAATGCCATATCTTACAGGCTCAAGTCCGTCTCATCAACCGGGAAAACCCTCCTGTCTCGAAAAAGTCACATATCCCGGCAGGGACGACATCCCGTTCAAATACAGTATCGACGTACTCTGGATACCGGTATCGCTGTATAGCGTCCGACAGGATCCAGAATATAATATAGTACCTCAACCGTCGACTTTCGTGATATCGATGTAAAGGGCCTGAAGACAGGAGGGGGATGGGAACGCCGCTTTTCATGTGCATACCGACGGGCCGGTCGCCTCTATTCTGAACCTCTGATTGAAACCCGTTTGAGCGGAGAAAGGGAGATGTAATGAGCATAGAACCCGTTGCGTTGGAAAAACTCTACCATCGCTGTGATCCCGAACAATTTGCTTTCAAAACGACGGACGAACTGGAGAACCTCAGCGAGTTCATTGGCCAGTCACGAGCCGTTGACGCTATCCATTTCGGCGTCGATATTCGACATGACGGCTACAATGTTTTCGCCCTGGGCGATCCGGCAACCGGAAAATTATCCCTTATCCGCGAATTGCTGCGGCTTCGGGCTTCTAAAGAGGATGTGCCTCCGGACATCTGTTATGTCTACAATTTTGATGAAGCCCACAAGCCCAGACATCTGGTCATTCCGCCGGGAAAAGGCAAGAGCCTTGCCCGGGACATGGAGCAGCTGGTGGAGGAGGTTCGAAACGCCCTTCGCGCCGCCTTTGAAAGCGAAGAGTATCAGAACCGCCAGCAGAGCATCAGTCAGGAGCTTCAGGAACAGCAGGAGAAGGCTTTCGGTGAGCTGCAGAAAAAAGGTGAAGCTTACAATCTCGCCCCGCTGAGAACCCCTGCGGGTCTTGTCTTCGCTCCGGTTCGCGACGGAGAAGTGATGCCGCCGGACGAGTTCAAGAAGTTACCCGATGCCGAGCGGAAAAAGATCGAGGAAAAGGCCGAGGAACTTCAGCAGGAGGCCATGAAGATCTTTCAGAAGATCCCTCAGTGGGAGCGGAAGATGCGGGAAAAACGGCGCAACCTCAACCGGGAGATCACGGGATTCACCGTCGGGCCGGTCATCGACGAACTTCGTCGGAAATACGAGGATATCGCGGATGTTCTGAGTTATCTGGATGCTGTTGAAAAGGACATCATTCGAAACGTGCGGAACTTTTTTCAGCCCGATGCGGGACAGCAGAAGGAGGAGGCATCGATGCCGGTGCCGTCGTCCGGCACGGTCGGCCCGGACGGACGGGGAGAAAACCCGGCGCTGAGGCGTTACAAATTGAACATTCTGGTGGAAAACAGCGGATCGGAGGGTGCCCCCGTCGTTTTCGAGCAGAACCCGTCCTATCAGAATCTCGTGGGACGCGTGGAGCACATGGCCCACATGGGTGCGCTGGTGACCGATTTCAATATGATCCGACCCGGGGCGCTGCACAAAGCCAGCGGCGGCTATCTGATTCTCGACGGCTTGAAGCTGCTTCAGCAGCCCTTTGCATGGGAAGGGCTCAAACAAGCCTTGAAAACCCGTGAAATCCGAATCGAATCCCTCGGTCAGATGTACGGATTTATTTCCACCGTATCCCTCGAGCCCCAACCCCTGCCGCTGAATGTCAAGGTGGTCCTTCTGGGCAGCCCCATGCTCTATTACCTGATACGCCATTATGATCCGGAATTCGGAGAACTCTTCAAGGTGGCCGCCGATTTCGATTATCGTATGGATCGGACGCCTGAAAACGAGCAATCCTACACACGCCTGATCGCCACCATGGCCCGAAAGCACAGGCTGCGCCCCTTCGATCGGACCGGCGTGGCCCGGATCATCGAGCAGGGATCTCGAATGGTGGAGGACGGTCGGAAGCTTTCCGTTCTGATGCGCGTGATCTGCGATCTGTTGAAAGAGGCGGATTATTGGGCCGGCAAGAACGGCAGCGGGACGGTCGGCGCCGCCGAAGTCCAGAAGGCCGTCGATACGGCCATCCATCGTTCGGATCGCCTCCGGGAGATGGTGCATGAGCAGATCCAGCGGGATATCGTTCTCATCGACAGCACGGGAGACAAGGTGGGGCAAGTCAACGGACTGTCGGTGATCCAACTGGGGGATTTCGCTTTTGGACGGCCCAGCCGGATCACCGCCCGGATACACCTGGGCAAGGGCGACGTCGTGGATATCGAAAGGGAAGTGGCTATGGGCGGTCCCATCCATTCCAAGGGGGTCCTGATTCTGGCGGGTTTTCTCAACGGTCGCTTCGCCGTGGATCACCCCCTTTCCCTTTCCGCAAGCCTCGTTTTCGAACAGTCCTACAGTGGTGTGGAAGGGGACAGCGCGTCGTCGGCGGAGTTGTATGCGCTCCTGTCGGCCATCGCCGACGTGCCCATCAAGCAATCCCTGGCGGTGACGGGCTCCGTGAATCAACACGGGATCATTCAACCCATCGGGGGCGTCAACGAGAAGATCGAAGGCTTTTTCGACGTCTGCCGATCGAGGGGGCTCACGGGAGACCAGGGTGTTCTGATCCCGTCATCCAACGTGGATCACCTCATGCTGCGGCGGGATGTGATCGATGCTGCGGCGGATGGGAAATTCCGGATCTATGCCGTGAAAACCATAGACCAGGGCATCGAAATCCTGACGGGCATTTCTGCCGGCACCGCCGACGCCGAGGGCAACTATCCTGCCGAAAGTGTAAACGGCAAGGTCCATGCGCGGTTGAAGGAGATGGCTGAAAAACGAATCGCTTTTGGACGAAAAATGCAAGGGGAGAAGAAGGAGGATGCGTAATGAAAGAGGTTTCCATTCGACGGATTCTGGTGGCGTTGGATGCCTCTTCGTCCTGCGTCGAAGGGCTTAAAATCGCCGCAGAAATGGCCGCGCGTCTGGGTGCGGAACTGGCAGGAGTGTTTATCGAGGACATCGATCTGATCCGGGCCGTGGAGTTTCCGTTTACCCGCGAGTGCGGATATTTCGGGGCCGAGGTTCGCCGTGTTGAACCCCATCAGTTGGAAGAACAGCTTCGGGCCCAGGCGGGTCGGATGCGGAAAATTCTCGAGGCCATCGCCACCCAACGGCAGTTGAACTGGAACTTTACCATCATCCGCGGGTCCGTGGCCCGGGAATTGCTGTCACTGGGTACCGATGCGGACCTCATTATCATGGGGCGATCAGGGCGCTCGCTTCTGGGATCCAAGCGGTTGGGCTCCACCGTGAAAGAAGTGATCACCCGGAGGAGCGGCTTGACCCTCATTCTTCACCAGAAGACGGCCAAGCCCGATCATCCGATGGTGATTTACGACGGCACGCCGTCCGCCCTGAAAGCCCTGGATGCCGTCACCGTTTTTTTGACGGACGACGAGATGGAAGTATGTGTCTTTCTCCTGGCCGACACCAAGGAACAGGCCCAAAAATACCGAAAGGCGGTTGACGATGCCATGGGGCCTGCGGGGCGCCGGGTAAAGTTTCGACTCCTGATCAGCTCAGATCCGGCGGTGATTGCCCATTTCGCCAATCTTGAAAGCAGCGGCCCGCTGCTGCTTCCGGGAGAACGCTGGCGCACGAAAGCGGAAGAATTGATCGAACTGGTGAAGGCTCTCGATGGGCCGGTTCTGGTGGTGAAATGAGTCGGAGACGGGGACATCGGGCGGAGTAGGGACGTTTGGGGCATTCATACATAGCCTGAGCCGCATCGTATACATCCATTCCCCCATGGAAAGCCTCTTCAGATCTGCGCTAATATGAAATCGTATCTGAGAGAAGGGATTCCGACGATCGGTGCGCTGAATGCCTTGAGGCGTAGATAGACCGGTCGTCGACCTCATGATTCGGATGAAGCCTTTGGCGCAGACTGAAAATGGAGGAAATGATGAAAGCGATCGCGGTCTACCTTGATGACACGCCCGTTCGCTTCACCGATGACGGACGGGTTTTTGTAATCGATGCCATCGCCGTCGTCGCCGAGGGGTTGATCGACAATGCCGAAGCGACGGCTGCGGGCCCTTTGTGGGATGATCTGGTCCGCCGCAATCCGGAACTGATGACATATTGTCGCGAGATTGACGACATGGGAGAGGGGTCGATTCCGGTGGCCGACAGCGGCGGATGGGACAAAATCCACGAAAAGCTTTTCGAGCTTCTGCTGGAGCAGCTGGAATGAGGGCCGCATCAATTCCTGGCCACCAGCCCTTTTTCGATGGCGTAGGCGGTCAAGGCCGACGCGTTGTGGATATTGAGCTTTTGCATGATGTTCGATCGATGCTTTTCAACCGTTTTCGGGCTGATGAAGAGAAACCGGGCAATCTCCTTGCTCGTGTAACCCTCCCCCACGAGCTTGAGAACCTCCCGCTCCCGCTGGGTCAGCGTGTCCCACGGCGTTTCGGACTTGAGTGTTTTTCGACTTTCGATGTATCCTTCCAGGACCTTGCCGGCGATACCCGGGCTGATGAAATTTTTGCCTGAGAGCACGACGTGTATGGCCCTGAGGAGTTCCTCCTGGGTGGAATCCTTGAGACAATACCCTTCCGCCCCCGAGCGAAAGACCTCGAGGATATATTCTTCCGAGTCGTGAATGGTGAGTGCCAGTATCTTGGTCTTCGGCGAAAGGCGCTTGATCTCTTTGAGGGCGGCGATGCCGTTCATTTTCGGCATGGACAGATCGAGCAGGACAAGATCATGACTGCACTTGGACACACACCGTACGGCGGAGAGCCCGTCTTCGGCCTCTCCGGCGATTTCCAGGGCGTCGTCGGACTCAATCATGAGCCGAATGCCTTCTCTGAGAAGCGTGTTGTCTTCAGCGATAATGATGCGCTTTTTTTCCATTTCGAGTCCGTCGTGGTCGGTTTGAATGAGAAAAACGATATAGAGGCTTTAGCAAATCCGGCGAGCAAAGTAAAACGCAACTTTCGACTTTCAGAGGCCGTATCTTTCCGGTCATCGTCATGAAAGTCGAAAGTTGAATTTCGGTTTTGAAGATGCCGGATGGAAAGAGACTGTAGTCAGATATTCCAGAAAACCCATAAGGGCGGCTGCGCAATGATGTCCGGTTCGACTTCACGTGAAAGCGGTGTTTCATGCATCCTGGTCGTTGAGGATAACGATCAGCTTCGAAAAACGCTCTGCGAGGTGCTGGCGGAAAACCTGTCGGGGGTCGCCGTCGTGGCGGCGTCGAGTTGCGAAGAGGCTGTAGCGCGTATTTTCAGGTCGGTCCCGGATGTCATTATTACCGACATTCACCTGCCCGGGAAGAGCGGCCTCGTTTTGACGGAGAAAGTCAAGGCGCAATATCCTTGTCTTCCGGTGATCATCCACACGCAATACACCCTGCCCGAATATCGGGAGGCCGCCGAAGCATTGGGCGCCGATCTTTTTCTTGTCAAGGGGAAAATTCAACTGAATCGACTCTGCCGGCTTATCGGCGAATTTTTGGATTGATAATTCAGCCGACGTCGGTTAAGGTACCAGAACGCCAATGTATCACGCCGAAGCGAAATGCCGATGACCTCAAAAAGCCGATCCCATCAGCTCAGAGCACGCGCCGAAGAACTCCTGAATGACCGATTGTCATGGTCCTCCCGGAATTCAGGGACGGATTCCGACGCCGTGCAGCGTGAACTCCTGCTTTGTCAGATTGAGTTGGAACTCCGGAATAGCGAGCTTACAGCGCGTCATCAGACGCTCGAAAGGCTTCAAGATCATTATCACGCCCTGTTTGATTATGCACCCGTCGCCGCAATGACACTCACCGCCGACGGTGAACTCATAGAAGCCAACCACGCTGCGGCCGATCTGCTGCAGGCTGAAAAGGGATCCCTTTCCGGGGGGCGGTTTGAGCGCTTTATCCGACCGGGGGATCGTCGCCGCTTTCGCCTGCATCTGGAACGGGTATTTGGGGGTGGCGGGCGTCGGATCTGCGAACTGGAGATGAGAAAGACCGACGGCACCGTCTTTTTCGGGCAGATTATCAGCCTGCGTTACGACAGCGGGGGTGAATCGCAATGCCAGACCCTCGTCATCGACATCTCCTACCGGAAGCGCTTCGAAGCGGAAATGGAGGATCGCATTGACGGGCGCACACGGGAGTTGAACGCCCTGAACATGCAACTGGAACAGGAGATCGAGTGGCGCAAGCAGACCGAGGAGCGGCTCGATTCGGAACTCAATTTCCGCACCATCATCGAAGAGAGCATACCTGTGGGAATCTGCGTTTTCGATACCAACGGTCGTCTGATCCACGCCAACAGCCATCTGTGTGATATGCTGGGCTTCTCCCGGGATGAGCTCATCAACATCTATCCGCCGTATCCCTTCTGGCCGGAAGACGATATGCTGTCCCGGATGGAAGAACTGAAGAATTTTATCGAAAGGGATGATGTTTCCGAAAATGTCATTCGGGAATACCGGAAAAAAAACGGCGAACGGCTATGGGGATTGACCTCCCGGATAAAAATGAAGGATTATCACGGAAAGCGTTATGGTATCCTGGGATCGGTCTTCGATATTACGCCGCGGAAAAAAATCGAGGAGGAGCTGAGACTGTCGGAACGAAAGCTCCGGGCGCTTTCCGTTAAGCTGATGGAAGCCGGAGAATCTGAACGGAAGCGAATCTCCAAGGAGCTTCACGACAGTGTTGGATCCGCTCTTACCGCCGTTCAGTTTGCCATGGAGAGAAAAGTCGGCGAGATGGATGGACGTCCCTGCGAAAAGAAAACCTGCCTCGAGGATATCCTTCTGATGATCCACACCATCGCAGACGAAGTCCGCAGAATATCCAAAAATCTTCATCCGTCGGTCCTGGAAGATCTCGGCATCAAGGCGGCCTTACGGGCCTATGGACGTCAGTTTCAAAAGCTTTATAGAAATATCGCCCTCGACCAGATTGTCGACATGGATGAATCTGCGGTACCCGGCTACCTGAAACTCCTGATCTACCGAATCGTTCAGGAGTCCCTGAACAACGCCGTCAAGCACGGCGGTGCCGACCATGTTCGTCTTGAGCTGAGGCAGAATGACAACACCCTTGATCTGGTCGTCCGGGACAACGGTCGGGGGTTTGATCTTCAGGAGATTCAGAAACGGAATCTGGGCATCGGCGGGCTCGGGCTGGAAAGCATGAAAGAGCGAACGGAGCATGCCGGGGGAATGTTCGAGGTGTCGTCCGCCCCCGGTGTCGGCACCCGGATTCGGGCGGCCTGGACTCTGGATCCGCCCGAAGCTTCAGGAGATCCATAACGTCATTACGGGAGAATATCGCGAAAATCATTAGGGAATGGTGTCAATCCAGGATTTCCTTGACCCTGCCGACGTCGCCGCTTTCGAGGCGCACCTTGATGCCGTGGGGGTGTGTCGCCGATCGTGTCAGGATCGCCTTCACGATGCCGCGGGTCAGTTTTCCGGATCGCTGATCCTTTTTCAGGACGATCAGGACCGATCGGCCCGGAGCGATATCGGCGCGGCGGGTGCCGTCCACGGGGTTGGACGCCTGATGTCCGTCAACCATCGGGGATCGTGACGGCATGCGCTATCGACCGTCCGAAAAGCCGGGAACGATGATGCGATTTTCCCGCTTTTCGTTCATTTGCTCTCGCTGCATCTGTTTGACGTGTTCGACCATATCGGCCAGGGCCTGGTTCATGGCATCCGGAAAAACGTCCATGGCCTGTTTGAAGGTGTCGGCTTCAAGGCGGGCCTGAAGCGGGACCGGCCCCTCAGGGGACATCAGCTCCGTATGCCCGATGAAGATTGGGGAGCGGCTGGGATCTTCAGTGCCGTCCGCGTGAATGGGGACCAGCCTCCGGATGGATGCCACCTTGAAATCGGTGATGGCCTCTTCCCGATAAAGGTTCCGGGTGTCCACCGTAAAATCAATACCGTGTGCTTCTGTTGTGCTCATTGTAATATCTCCAGTGCTTCTTCAAAAAATATAGCGGCGTCCGGCGTCCATGGGGATGACCGGGTTTGCCGCAAGTGAGGCGAAAAAACAACGAACCCCTACGCCCGTCCCCGGTTTTTTGACAACGGGGGCGATGTCGGAGCGGTCCGTTTCAGATGCCGTGGATCCTGATGTCGCCGCCGGCCGGATCCTGTAAGGCCTGAAAGGATCATACACACAAATCCGCCGACTGGCCATACCTATTTTTGGCCTCGACTTTCGAATATCACCCAACTTCCTGAAATTTAAGATTCAACATATAGGCTGAAGGCTGAAGACTGAAGGCTGAAGGGGCACAAGGGCGTCGTTCGGCACAGGTTCATCCCATCGGCTTTTGTAGGCTGAAGGCTGAAGGGGGGATAAGCGTCCAGTTCGGCATAGGCTTACCGCTTCAGCCTTCAGCCTTCAGCCTATTCTTCAGCCTTCCGAAAGTTGAAGCCTTATAATGCCTTGGAAAACGGGGCTTGAGCCGAAAAAAGAAGGGGTTGACATCGGCAGACCCTCAGTTTATAAGTTTAACCTCATTAAGGAAAGTTTCCCGATTGAAAACCGTCGCCGGAAGCGGTCCCCCGCGATGGCGCACGATACATGCCGTGCATGGCACCACCATCCCTCGTTGATTTGGGATCGGCTGAAGATCATCGGCCGGTCCGGCGGCTATTGGAGGACGCATGCAACCCATTCTAGATTCCGATATGATGTCTTCCTGGGCGCCGGGCGTTTTCAGCCTTGTCTGTTTCAGCACGGCTGTTCTGGTTCTGGTGGCGGTGCTGCTGTTTATTTCCGCCTGGCTCGGCGAAAAACGTCCCAACCCCGAAAAATTGAGACCTTATGAAAGCGGGATCATTCCGACGGGTACGGCACGGCTGCGATATCCCGTCCCCTTTTTTCTGGTGGCGATCTTCTTTCTCATTTTCGACGTCGAGGGTGCCTACATCTTTTCCTGGGCGGCGGCCTGTGAAAGCATCGGATGGGCGGGATGGATACAGATGTCCTTTTTCATCATCGTTCTGCTGCTGGGTCTGATCTATATCTGGCGGAAAGGAGGGCTGGAGTGGGGTCCGGAAAAACACTAGCCGCTCTGGAGCCGCTGTTTCGACCGGCGGATGCCGTCATCAACTGGGCGCGATCGAGAAGCCTCTGGCCCATGTTTTTCGGTCTTTCCTGTTGTTTCGTAGAGGAGGCGACGGTCATCACATCCCGTTACGACATCGCCCGTTTCGGCGCCGAGGTCTTCCGCCCCTCGCCTCGTCAGGCCGATCTTCTCATCGTATCGGGCACCGTCTTCAAGAAGATCGCTCCCGTGGTGCTGCGTCTCTATGAGCAGATGCCCGAGCCCAAATGGGTCATCTCCATGGGATCCTGTTCGAACACCG
>NZ_JBFXGG010000022.1:0-41136 GCF_050178255.1 Desulfococcus sp.
TTTCTTTTGCTGTTTCCGCTCATCTTCTTTCCTGCTTTTTTTTACGGGCCTCGCTTATCACTTTTTGACAATAAAAAAACGGGCTTCCGCCCGTTTTATTGGTTATAGACCCTACTGCTCAGTGGATGTTATCTAATTCTCATCGGTCTTAAATGAACAAAGGTTTAGATATACACACAGGAAAAGGCGCCGCAGACCGCTTCGTATCCCATTCATGGCCTACCTTTACCAAAAAGGCGGACGTGTAACTGGAGCGGGCAACGAGATTCGAACTCGCGACACCAAGCTTGGGAAGCTTGTACTCTACCAACTGAGCTATGCCCGCTCAAGATGAATAAATTATAGCAAAGCATTCCTGTTGTCAATGATTTTTGCGATTCTTTTTTTATTTTCAACTTTCGACTTTCATGCGATGGCCGGATAGCGGGCGGTTAAAGTCGAACGTTGCGTTTTATTTTCTTGACGCGTTCCGTATGATCCATCGCGCCGCTTCGGCCAGATTTTCCACCGTCATGTCCGGATGCGGCCCTTCATCGACCCCGGGGAACGCTGCCGTGTTTCCGGCGCTCACCAGAACCGAGCCGCCGCATCCGGCCCGTCTGGCGCACTCGATGTCCGTCGTCCGGTCGCCGACCATGTAGCTCTTTTCAAGATCGATGGGATATTTGTTCCGGGCGCGGCGAATGAGACCCGGCCGGGGCTTGCGGCAGTCACATCCTTCCTCCGGAAGATGGGGACAGAAAAAAACATCCGTAATGCAGCCGCCTGCAGCCGCTGCCGCGCGCTTCATGTTGCGGTGAATCCGATCCAACTCCACCGGGGAAATGAGCCCCCGGTGGACCGCCGACTGATTGGTGACGACGATGACCGCGAACCCGGCGTCATTCAGCATCCTGACGGCCGAAAGGCTTCCGGGGATGAAACGGACGTCGGACCAGCGTCGGATGTAATCCGGGGAATCGTGGTTGATCACGCCGTCCCGGTCGAGAAAGACGACCCTGAGCGGTTCCCGGGTCACTGGGCGATGGTGAAGGCATCGGGGAAACCCTCGCACCGCAGAGCGTTCTCATAGGATTCCGCTGTCTCGAGGGATGTGCATTTTCCCACCACCACCCGGTACAGGGGGTGTCGTTTCCCCGGTGAATAGCTGGGCAGGACCTCGGCGCTCCGGTATTTCCCGGTCAAGGCATTCGCCAGTTTGAGCGCCGTTTCCCGGTTTCCGAAGGCGCCCACCTGAATGGCGAAATTTCCCCGGTTCAGATCTCCGGAGGAGAGGATCTCCGCCGCTTGCCCGTGGGGTCTGTGCCGGGGAGCGGCAGTGGCGACGGCCGTGACCTCCACCTTCGCCGTCCCCGGTCCGAGGATATCGAGACGCCTGGCGGCGCCGTAGGAGAGGTCGATGATCCTGCCGGCCACGAAGGGCCCCCTATCGTTGATGGTGAGCCGAAGGGTGCGCCCGTTCTCGATGTTCCGGACCTCGACGTGGGTCCCCATGGGAAGCGTTTTATGGGCCGCGGAGATGCCGTACATATTGTAGGTTTCGCCGTTGGAGGTTTTCCTGCCGTGAAAATCCTTGCCGTACCATGAAGCGATGCCCGTCTTTCGATAGCCGTGGGCCGTCGGGAGGGGGTGGTACCAGATGCCGTTGATCTGGTAGGGCCGCTGCGTGGGGGGGATCCGCTTGAACGCGGGCGCGGCGTCGATGCCTTTCCGCGCCGTCGTCTTTCCGGGGGCGCCGCATCCGGCCAGGGCCCCCGTCAGGAAAAGACCGATAAGGATGCACCAGGGGTGCAAGGTCCGTCTTGCCGGCATTCTCATGGGTTTCCTCCTCCCGATCAGGGTTTTTCCAGTGCGATGCTGAGCACCTGGTGCATTTTGTCCACGAAATGGAACTGGATCTCCTCCCGGACCTTTTCAGGAATGTCTTCCAGATCTTTTTCGTTCTCCCTGGGGAGGATGATGGTCTTGATCTTGGCCCGGTGGGCCGCCAGGACCTTTTCCTTGATGCCGCCCACCGGCAGGACCTGGCCCCGGAGGGTGATCTCGCCCGTCATGGACAGGTCCTTCTGAATGGGTGTGTTGGTGATGAGGGACGTCAGGGCCGTCAGCATCGTGACCCCGGCCGAGGGGCCGTCCTTGGGAATGGCGCCCGCCGGGATATGGATATGGATATCATGTTCCTCGAAGAATCCGTCGGGAATTTTGAGCTTCCCGGCGTTGGCCCGGATGAAGCTCAAGGCCGCGGTGGCCGACTCCTTCATGACGTCCCCGAGTTGTCCAGTCAGGATCAGCCCCTTCTTGCCCGGCATGGCCGTCGCCTCGATGAAGAGGAGGTCTCCCCCCACCGGGGTCCAGGCCATCCCCATGGCGACCCCCGGGGTCTGGAGGCGGGACTTGCTTTCCGAGGTGAACCGGATCGGTCCGAGATATTCGGCGATGTCCCCGATCTTGATGGAAACGGATTCAGCCTCGTTCATGGCGATTTTGGCGGCGACCCCGCGGCAGAGGGCGGCGATCTCGCGCTCCAGGTTCCGGAGGCCCGCCTCCCGGGTGTAGCTGTTGATGATCATCCGGACAGCCCCCGCGGTGATGTTGATCTGTTCCGCCGTAAGGCCGTGGGCCTTTCGCTGTCGGGGGATCAGATACCGGTTCGCGATCTTGATCTTTTCATCCTCGGTGTAGCCCAGAAGCTGCAGAACCTCCATGCGGTCCCGGAGCGGCGGCGGGATGGTGTCGAGCATGTTGGCCGTGGTGATGAACATCACCCGGGACAGGTCGAAGGGAACGTCCAGATAGTGGTCCGAAAACGAGAAATTCTGTTCGGGATCCAGAACCTCGAGCAGGGCCGAGGAGGGATCGCCTCGGAAATCGCTGCCGACCTTGTCGATCTCGTCGAGCATGAAGATGGGGTTGTTGGATTCGGCCCGTCGGATCCCCTGAATGATCCGGCCGGGAAGGGCGCCGACATAGGTGCGCCGGTGGCCCCGGATCTCGGCCTCGTCGCGGACCCCGCCCAGGGAGATCCGAATGAACCTGCGGCCGATCGCCCGGGCGATGGAATGGCCGAGGGAGGTCTTGCCCGTCCCCGGAGGGCCCACGAAACAGAGGATGGGGCTTTTCGATTCGGGATTGAGTTTGCGGACGGCCAGATATTCGATGATGCGCTTCTTGACCTTTTTCAGGCCGTAGTGGTCTTCGTCCAGGATCTTCCGGGCGGCCGCGATGTCGAGGTTGTCCTCGGTGCTCTCGTTCCAGGGCAGGGAGGTGATCCAGTCGAGGTAGGTGGACGCGACGGTGTATTCCGAAGAGGACGGGTGCATCCGGGAGAGCCGGTTCAGCTCCCGCTCCGCCTCTTTCCGTGCTTCTTCCGGAAGCTTCTTGGCTTCGATCCTGGCGCGGTAGTCCTCCACCTCGACGGTGGTCTCGTCGCTTTCCCCCAATTCTTCCCGGATGGCCTTGAGCTGCTCCCGGAGATAGTATTCCCGCTGCCGCTTGTCCATATCGCCCTTGACCTGGGACTGGATCTTGTTGCCCAACTCGAGAATGTCGAGCTGGTAATTGATCAGCCGGGTGACCTCCTTGAGACGCTTCTTGACGTCCTGAATCTCCAGAACCTTCTGCTTCTCCTCCAGGGTGGAATTGATGGTGGAGGCGATCATGTCGGCCAGAACCCCGGCCTCCTGGATCGACTTGGCCATATTGATCAGCTCGGGGGGCAGCCCGGGCGAGAGCTGAACGATCTTGGCGAAGATGTCCAGGATGTTGGACATGAGGGCTTCCACCTCCCTGTCCTTCTTTTCCTCTTCGACGATGTGGGTGATGACCGCCTGGAGGTAGGGCTTTCCTTCGACGTATTCCGCCACCTTGAATCGGCTGATCCCCTGAACCAGGAGCTGGGCCTTGTTGTCGTCGGTTTTGGCCATTTTGAGGATAAGGGCGCTGGTGCCGATCTTTTCCAGTTCCTCCATCGGGTCGGAGTCCGGTTTGATCGGGCCCTTGGCCACCAGCAGCCCGATGATCCGGTCCTTGGCCATGGCCTCGTCGACGAGCTGGACGGATTCCCCCTGCATGACCACCAGGGGCAGGACCATCTTCGGGAAGAGGGCTGCATCGAACAACGGAAGAATAGGAAGTGTTTTCGGTAAATTATCAGGATCAAAATTCTTTTGAGGTTGTGCTTGTTGCATCATGGATGACCTCCGAAACGCTGTTGATGTCGCTCAAGGGTGAAATGGGCTTCCATGCCGATTTCGCCGCCGTCGTTCACGTTCCCGGCGGAAACGGTATCATTCTTCGGAAATGGATATCTTGTGAGGTTTGTCGGCCGGCTGCTTCGCCAGCGTGATATGGAGCATGCCGTCCTGGTAGGCGGCGGTGGCCTTTTCCGTGTTGATGGGCACCGGCATGAAGAGGATGCGTTCGAATCTGCCGCACTGGATTTCGGCCAACCGGTAGGTGGCGCTTTTGTCCCGGGGCATCTCATAGCGTTTGCCGATGATCTTCACGGCCTTGGCGTTGATTTCGATATCCAGGTCCTCTTTTTTGACCCCTGCGATTTCAGCGAGAACGACGATCTCGTTCGGGGTTTCGTAGATGTCCATGGGCGGGGTCCACGAGCATTCGGTGCAGGTGAAACGTGGACTCATGGATCGGAACATCTCCTCGATGTTCCTCTTGAACTCTGCGCTCAATTGATCTAAATCGTTGCCGAATCGAATTTTGATGTAATCCATTGTCAAACCCCCGTCTTCAATCCTGGTGTCCTTATGTTGTCCAAAGCCGTCACTTTGTGAAAGTAACATCATTACAGGCGTCTGTAAAGCAAAATGCTGTGAGGCATCGGCGGCTCGCACCCTTTCCGGCCCTGAAGGAATCCGTTGTGTTTTGTATTTGTTTGCCGTATGAGATCCGCCATGGAACAGCATGACGCAACGGGCCGTCGGGTCATGGGCGGGCAGTATTTCCTCTACTTCGGCGTATTGGGGATGTTTCTGCCCTATTTCAACCTTTACTGCTTTCATCTCGGCTTCAGCGGGATCGAAATCGGCGTCCTTTCGGGGGTGCGGTCCCTGGCGATGATCATCTTCCCCATCGCGTGGGGTATTGTCGCGGACCGCCGGCAGGCCCGGCGGCCCATCTACATCCTCTGCAATTTTGCGGCGACGGGCGTCTGGGCGCTCTATCTTTTCTGGGACGACTTCATCGCCATGTTCTGGATCACGTTGGCCTACGGCGTCTTTTTTTCGCCCATCATCGCCTTCATGGAGGCGTTCACCATGGAGGTCCTGGGCGGGGAGAAGAAGCGCTACGGGCGAATCCGCGCCTGGGGGACGTCGGCCTTCATCGCCGTGGTGATCCTGCTGGGGGAACTCATCGATGCCGCCGCCGTCGACGTCATCCTGGTGCTGATTCTGGCGGGATCCTTTCTTCAGGCGGTATTTTCGGTGAGGGTGCCCCGGACGACCCGGCGCCGCGTCATCGGCACGGGGCGTGCCAAGGACTTTCTACGCCGGCGCGCCACCCTGATTTTTCTGGGGGCCGCCTTCCTGATGCTGGTGAGCCACGGGGCGTATTACGGCTTTTTTTCCATCCATCTGGAAAAGCTGGGTTACGACAAGAGCTTCATCGGCATCGCCTGGGCCCTGGCGTCGGTGGCGGAGATCCTGGTGATGCTCAACTCCGATCGCATCTTCCGCCGGTTTTCCCTGGAAAACGTTCTCCTGCTCTCCCTTCTCATCGCCGTCTTCCGCTGGGCCGTTCTCTCCCGGGCGGGTTCCGCTGCGGCGATACTGGCGTCCCAGGCGCTCCACGCCCTGACCTACGCCGCCTTTCACATCGCCGGGATCCTCTATGTCGACCGCCTCACGCCCGACGGGTCAAAGACCCTTGGACAGGCGGTGAACAACGCCGTGACCTACGGGCTTGGCATGATGGTCGGATTTTTTCTGAGCGGCTGGCTTTACGACGCCGTGGGGGCGTCTCTCCTTTTTCTTGCAAGCGCCGGGATCGCAGGCGGGGGTGCCGTCCTATTTCTGGGGGTCTGGATTCCAGCCAGGCGGACCGGGACGCGGGGGTGACGGATGCCGGATTATCGCTTCGAAACCATCGGCATCATCCGATCGCCGTTCAAGGAAAAATTCGGTATTCCCCGGCAGGCCGGTCTCATGGCCCGTGCCCGGGCCGTCCTTGAGATTTTTCCGCCCTACGACCGGGATGAGGCCTTTCGGGGTCTCGAGCGGTTCTCCCATATCTGGATTCTCTTCGTGTTTCACGGCTGCATCCGCACGAGGTGGCGGCCGACGGTCCGGCCCCCGCGCCTCGGGGGCAACCGGCGGGTGGGTGTCTTCGCCACCCGGTCCGGCTTCAGGCCCAATCCCATCGGCTTGTCGGCCGTCCGGCTGGAAGGGATCGGCGCGTCCGGCACCCGGGACGGATGTCGACTTCACCTCGCCGGGGTCGACATCCTGGACGGGACGCCCGTCCTGGACATCAAGCCCTACCTCCCCTATGCCGACGCCGTTGCGGGTGCCGACGGCGGATTTGCGAGCGATCCGCCCGCCGCCGATCTGCCGGTGTCCTTCAGCTCCGCGGCCGCGGCGGATCTCCGTTCCAGAGAGGCCGCAATGCCGGGCCTTACGGACTTTATCACAGACATGTTGAAGGCCGACCCCCGGCCGGCCTACCATGCCCGTCGCCGGGAGCGGCGGCGCTTCGGCACCCGAGTCTTCGACGTCGATGTGCAGTGGGAGTTCCGGGAGGACGGCATATGGGTGACGGGGGTGGCGGACGGGGGGGATCGCCCTCCGGCGTACTGACGCCGGAGGGCGGGCGTTTCTATTTTTATCCGATGGGGGTGTTTTCCATCATGGACCAGATCCCGCAGGGACAACCGTTGGCGCAGAAGCCGCAGCCGATGCACCGGTCCGGATTCACGACGTATTCAAAGGCGCCGTCGCTTTTTTCCTCCCGGGTGATGGCCGCCTGGGGGCAGAGGGTCGCGCACATGCCGCAGTCGCGGCAGGTGCCGCAGGAGGCGCACTGACTGCCGCAGGCGTCGGTGTTCTCAAAATCCGTCAGGCGCGGATCGAAATACTCGAGGGTGATCCGGCGCGTGTCGATGACGGGCCGGATGCCGCCCTGGGGGCGCTTGCCCGCGAGCATGTCGTCGATGGCCAGGGCGGCTCTCCGTCCGGCCCCGATGGCGTCGGTGATGAGACCCGGCCGGACGATGTCGCCGATGGCGAAGATCCTGGGGTCGGTGGTCTGCTGGCTTTCGTCGGTCACCACATACCCGCGGTCGGTCCGAACGGTGTCCGGCAGGAATGCCACATCGGGGGCGTCGCCGATGGCGATGAAAACGGTGTCGGCCGGCAGGACTTCCCCGGTGTCGAGCACCACCCCCTCCCCGGTGATCTCCCGGGTGAAGCACGGCCAGCGGAATCGGGCCCCCACGGCCTCGGCGTCCGCTTTCTCCTTACCGAAGGCCAGCGGCTTCTGGACGTCGATGAGGGTGATGTCCCGGGCCCCCAGCCGGTGGGCCTCGGTGGCCACGTCGCACCCGACGTTTCCGGCGCCGATGACGATCACCCGTTCTCCCGGCAGGAACGGATCGTCCTTGGACCGGGTCAGGAATTCGAGGGCCGTCATCATGCGCTCCTTGCCGGGGATCGGCAGGGTTCGGGGCTTCTGCGCCCCCGTGGCGATGACGATGTAGTCGAAATCCTCCCGAAGGCGGGCCAGGTCCTCCTTTTTCAGCTCCTGCCGGAGATGGATGTGGGGAATCACCTCGCGGATCCGTTCGAGCTCACGGGTGAGGACCTCCGCGGGCAGACGGCTCTCCGGAACGGCGGCGGCGACCTTGCCGCCCAGGATGTTCCGGGTGTCGTAGAGGATCGCTTCGTGTCCTTTCAGGCGAAGCTGCCAGGCGGTGGAGATGCCTGCGGGGCCGCCGCCGATGACGGCGATGCGCCGTCCGCTCAGGGGGGGGAGTTCAGGCGCTCCGGCGGCGATGCTCGCCCTGCCCAACTGTTTGACGTCCACCGAGGGCATGCGCTGAAGGGTGCGGGTACAGCTTTGCATGCAAAGGTTGGGACAGAGATATCCGCAGACGGTGGCGGGAAAGGGTGTGTAGGTCAGGGCGAGGTCGACGGCCTCGTCCACCCGGCCCTCCCGGATGAGGCGCCACCGCTCCTGGACCGGAATTCCCGTGGGGCAGGAGGCCTCGCACGGGGCCGCGTATTTTCTGTTTTCCCACACCGGCACGAACCGTCGCATGTCGCCGGTGGGGATCAGGGGGATCGGACTGCGGTCCAGGTCCGTCAAATCCCCGATGAGTCCCCCCTTGCCCAGCTCCCGGTCCCAGACTTCTTCCCGGAACGATGCCATGGAGGGGGTTTTGACCACCATCCGCTCCTGGGGCGATCGGGTGGTGATGAGCTGCCATTCGTCCCGGCTGTCCAGATTTTCCAGGATCTCCGTCCGGTCGATGCGTTCCAGGAACATCTTGAGGTTGCTTCTCAACCATCGCCATTCTTCGTCGGAGATGGGGACC
The DNA here is from genome assembly GCF_050178255.1 of Desulfococcus sp. Classification (NCBI taxonomy): domain Bacteria; kingdom Pseudomonadati; phylum Thermodesulfobacteriota; class Desulfobacteria; order Desulfobacterales; family Desulfococcaceae; genus Desulfococcus; species Desulfococcus sp. The sequence continues at coordinate 8,552 of NZ_JBFXGG010000022.1, forward strand.
TGCTTGGCGTCGGTTCGGCTGAACCCCTTGTGGGGACCCCGGAAGAAGACCTTGCCGCCGACCATCCCCACCAGGGGACGATACCCCAGGACATTGTCGGGGGTCTGGGGGTTCCAGCCGCAGATGACGGCGATGCCGCCGGCCATGAACTCCCCGAAATAATCCCCCGCGGACCCGAGCACCCAGAGTTCCGGGGGATCGAAGCGGGGGTTCTGTTTGGTCATGGTCATGCCCCGGGCGCCGATGTTTCCGGCCACGTAGACCCTGCCCTGGGCCATGGCGTTGCAGGTGCCGTTGCCGGCGTTGCCGTGGACGACGATCTGTGCCCCGGCGTTCAGCCACCCCGTGTCGTCGGAGGCGGGCCCCATCACCGATATCCGGGTGTTGGGGAAGCCCATGGCGCCGACCCGCTGTCCCGGCGGGCCGACGATGCGGACGTTCACGGTCTCGTTTCCGGCCTTCCACAGCCTGCCGCCGATGCCGTGCTGTCCGTAGGCGACGATTTCCAGGTATCTCTGCCCGTGATCGACGGCCTCCTGAATCTGCTCCTCCAGAACCCGGGATTCGATCCGAATGCCGTCCTTTTTGCCTGGTATCCTGTGATATTGATCCTTGTTCATTCAGTACTCCGAATATGATGCATTTCCGATAACGGTCTCCATGGATTCCGCTTTGTTGCCTTAGACGACATATTGAATCTGCAGCCGGTCGGCGATGTCGCGGTCGTCGACGCCGAGAGCGTCGGACATGCCGATGGGAAGCGAGGTGGAGCGTCCCAGCGGGGCGAAAATCTTTCGGATTTCCGTATCAAAGCCGAGATAGAAGTCGACGACGCGCTGGGCCACCTGTTCCGGATCGAGGCGTCTGTAGAGACGGGGATCCTGGGAGGTGATGCCCTTGGGGCACAGGCCGATGTTGCAGATATTGCATCGATCCCCTTCGGAGCCGAGGCAACCGGCCGCGGCCTGCATGACGTATTTGCCGGTGACGACCCCGCTGGCGCCCAGCATGATGAGGGCGGCGGCGTTGGCGGCCAGGTTGCCGTTCTTGCCGACGCCGCCGCCGGCGAAGATGGGGATCTCGTTCTGCTTGCCCAGCCTGACCAGGTTGAGATAGCAGTCCCGGACGTTGCCGGCGATGGGGTATCCCATGTGGTTCATGGAGACGTTGTAGGCTGCGCCGGTGCCGCCGTCCTCGCCGTCGATGAGCAGGCCCGAGGCGTAAGGGTTCCGGGTCAGGTTGTTCAGAACCGCCAGAGCGGTGGAGCTGGCCGAGATCTTGGGATAGACCGGCACCCGGAAGCCCCAGGCCATATACATGGACTGGATCATCTTGGCCACGGCCTCCTCGATGGAATACTTCGTCTGGTGGGTGGGCGGGCTGGGAAGGCTTACCCCCTCGGGCACGCCTCGGATGGCGGCGATGAGCTTGTTGACCTTGTACCACATCAGGAGCCCGCCGTCTCCGGGCTTGGCGCCCTGGCCGTACTTGATCTCCACGGCGCAGGGGTCCACCTTCATTTCGGGAATGGCATGGATGATCTCGTCCCATCCGAAGTATCCGCTGGCGATCTGGAGAATGACGTATTTCAGGAAGCGGCTCCGAAGAAGCCGCGGGGGGCACCCCCCCTCGCCGGTGCATATCCTGACCGGCATCCCCAACGTCTCGTTCAGGTAGGCGACCCCCATCTGGAGACCTTCCCACATGTTGGGGGAGAGGGCGCCGAAGGACATCGCGCCGATGATGAGCGGATAGATCTCCCGGATCGGCGGCACCCACCCGTTCTCCTTGAAATGCCGGAGGCTCTCCTCGGGGGGCAGCACCCGACCCAGGAGGGTCCGGATTTCGAACTCGTGGCGACCGGCGTCGAGGGCCGGGTCGGTAAGCATGGAGATGCGGATGAACTTGATCCGGTCGAGCAGGCTCGCGCCGTTGTTGCGCCGCCCGCCCCGTCGTCGGGGCTGCCCCCCCCGATCGATGTGGAATCTGAGCTTGTCGGCCTCGTCGCTTTTGAGGGGCATGATGCAGTCGTTGGGGCAGACCATGCTGCACATGCCGCAGCCGATGCAGGCGTATGCGGGATCGGTCTTCTGGCGGATGCCGTAGAAGATGTCGTATCCGGTGGAGGAGGATCCCGCCGGTTTGATGTCGGCATGGATATACCTTTTCCGGAAGACGCCCAGTTCAATGGCGTTGACCGGACATACCGCCGTGCAGCTGCCGCAGAGCGAGCATTTGTCCTTCTGCCAGGAGATCTGCCATGGCAGGTCCTTGACACTCAGTGTAGAGGGGGTAACGGGTCGGTTTGACGGCATATTCTAACCTCCTGTCGGTCGGGACCGACGATCGCGGTGTCGAGATACATGGGTTGAAAGTCCTTGGTTTTGTCGCGGTCGGGGATGGCGGCGTCGAGACCGCAGATTTCGGATGAAAAGGCGAAGGTGCCGGGTTTGCCGCCCACGACCCCGGGACGCAGTTTTTTCCGGTCCTGAACCATGAAGAGGCTGTGGTCCGTCAGGGATCCGATGACGCAGTTGGGCCCGTCGATGATCATCCGCCGGCAGCTGTGTTTCAACGCCTTCAGCAGTGCCGCGTTGGGATGGGCCTCGAGGTCCTCGTCGGCGAGAGGGGTGATGACGTGCTTGTAGCCTTCGATGCCGAAGCCCAGGTTTTTCAAAGTGTAGTGGAGGATATGGGTGAACACCTCGGAGTCGGACTGGTAGCCGGTGTAACCCTCAAATCCCCGGGAAGACAGGTACTCCTTGATGGGCACGAATGCCGTGTTCTCCCCGTTGGTCATGGTGGAAAAGCCCTCGAGGAAAAAGGGGTGGCAGGCATACAGGTTGATGGCGTAGTTGGTGTTCTGGCGCCCCTGGGCCATGATGATGCGGGCCTTGAGCTCCTTCCGGTCCAGCTTGAGATGGTTGGCCACCCGCATGGGGTCGCCGATCTCCTTGATCATGACGGCGTCGGGCCACAGGGAGAAGACGATCATGTCCTCCTTCTCCTCCCCCATCCCCCGGAGCGTGAGACGGAGGTGCACCAGTTTCCGAAGCTTCTCCGTTTCGGTCATCTCGTCCCATTCCTCGGGATACTCGTAGGCGCGGATCAGATAGATGTCCCGCTTGGGCACGCCCGGCGGGGGTGCCTTGGGGACCTTGATCGTCAGCTTGTATTTGGTCATGAAACCGAGATTCATCATGAAGGCGTCCAGGCGTTTGAGGCCGGACTCGGTAAAGATGCCCGACAGAATCGGGGCATCCTTCATTTCTTCGAAAGGCCCTCCAAGATCGCGCAGGAAAAGGCCGACGCCGGAGCCGTCATGGCCTTCGCGCATGACGTCCAGGGCCTCTACGGCGACCATCGGAGACAACGGTTCCTTGCTGGTGATGGCAAACAAACGACACATATTTTCTTTTTCTCCTTCATTGCCTGCCCGGGTCGCCCGGCAAGCGAAACCATAGGGCGGCGATGGTTACAGGATAGGCTTGGGGTGCGGTAATCCGGCGGGGTGTCTATCCATGTTGCAAGAGCGCGAACCTCTTCATTTATCGCTTTTGACCCGAAAATTCAAGCTCTTCCTTGCGATGACAGGTCTCAAGGCTGGACCAGGCATCCTGATGCCGTTTTTAACATATTTGAAAACATTTGGAAAACAAGATTTTGGTGAGCTTTTTCGCCGGGGATTTCAGATCGGCTTCAACTTGCTATTGAAAAAAAATATGGTTAGGTTTATTAATGATAGATGTAAACATCCATAATAATTGTGATCCGCGTCCGGAAGGGCGACGGGTCCTTCTGACGGAGGGGGAAGCGACAACCCTCCGGCACCGGATTTTCAAACCCAAGGAGAATGCCATGGCCGAAAAAGAGACGAAGACCTTGAAGCGCGTATGCAAATGCGAACACTGTGGAAACGAGGCTGAGATGGTGGTGACCTGCACGCTGGTCGATGAAGCGGATTCCGCTTCGGCCGAAGCGAAAACCGATGCCGGAAAAGGCTCCCGTCGCGTCAGGGGAACCGGGACCTGCAGTCACTGCGGCAATGAAGCGGACATGTGGCTGGACATCTGAAACGATCGATCCCAGGGGGCCGAACGCGGTTAACGGTCCTTTCCGGGGAATGAAAAAGAGGTGGTGCCTGATGACCGAAGAATGCAAGATTACGATGAACACCGGGCTTCGCGGCGTCACCATCGCGAGCACCCGCATCAGCGATGTGGACGGTGATGCCGGAAAACTGATCTATCGCGGCTATCTGGTCAAGGATCTGGCTGAAAACGCCTCCTTTGAGGAGGTCGCCTATCTGCTTCTCTTCGAGCGGATGCCCAAGGCGGAAGAACTTGCGGCATTCAAGAAGACCCTGGTCGGCCGGATGCCGATTCCGTCCGAGATTATCGATGCCTTGAAAACCCGGCCCCGGGACGCCCTTCCCATGGATATCCTTCAGGCGGGGGTGGCCATGCTGGCCCATCACGACCCCGATGTCCGCGTCGAGGGAAGCCGCGATGCCGCTATCCGTATGGGTATCCGGCTCATCGCCGGGCTGCCCACGCTGGTGGCGGCCTGGGACCGCCTCCGCAACGGCCGGGCGCCGGTGGCGCCATTGCCGGAGCTGGGGCATGCCGCCAATTTTCTTTACATGATGAGCGGCCGGATCCCCGACGAGGAGGCGGCAAGCTTTTTCGACGCATGCCTGGTGCTTCACGCCGAGCATTCCTTTAACGCGTCGACCTTCGCCGCCCGGGAGGTCGCCTCCACCCGAGCCCACATGTACGCCGCCGTCGGCGCAGCCGTGGGGTCCCTGTCGGGTGCGCTTCACGGCGGCGCCAACACCCGGGTCATGCAGATGCTCAAGGAGATCGACACGGTGGAGAACATCGATGCCTACATCGAGAAGCAGCTCGGCTCCGGCGGCAAGATCATGGGGCTGGGGCATGCCGTCTACAAGGTGGACGACCCCCGGGCCCTCATCCTGGCGCCGATGTCCCGGAGGATGGGCGAGCGGATCGGCGAGGTCAAGTGGTACGAGATCTCCAGGCGCCTGGAGGAAAAGGCCAAGGCGGCCTTCAAGCGCCACAAGGATATGGACATCTATGTCAATGTAGACTTCTACAGCGCTTCCCTCTATTACGCCATGGGTATCGCCATGGATCTGTTCACCCCGATCTTCGCCATATCGCGAGTCGCCGGATGGGCGGCCCACGTCCTGGAGGAACAGTTTGCCGGCGCCGCGCCCAAACCGATGCTCTATCGGCCCGAGTCCGAATACATCGGGGACTATTGCGGGCCCGAGGCGTGCGCGTGGGAGCCGATTGACCGCCGGTAGGCCCGCACCGGGCGGCGTCCCGGCTCATCCGGGTTCGGCGCCGGAAGACGTCGGCCCGAGCCGTGGGGCGGAGGGATCACAGGAAGGAAGGAGCGGTTTGACCACAGATCGACTTAACAGTAAGGATGCCGGGCGGAACATCCGGATGACGCGGCAGCGGAAGGTGATTCTGGAGGTGCTGAGAGGGATGGCTTCCCACCCCGGCGCCGAGGAGATCTACGAGGTCGTCCGCCGTGAGCTTCCCCGCATCAGTCTCGGTACTGTCTATCGCAACCTGGAGATCCTGTCGGAGCTGGGAAAGATTCAGAAACTCGAGCTGGGGGGAACCCTCAAGCGGTTTGACTGGAACACCCGCAAACACTATCATATCCGGTGCATCAACTGTGATCGTGTGGACGACGCTCCCATGAACTTCATGGAACATGTGGAAAACAGCCTCGACGATACCACCGGCTATCGGATCACGGGGCATCGGCTGGAATTCCTGGGGCTGTGTCCCGACTGCCTGGAAAAGGCCATCGACCGCCGAACCCTATCCCCCCATCCCGTCGCCGAGCCGTCCGATTCAGCCAAAAGCCCGGACGGCGACGCCCCGATGTCCAGGAAGGCTTCCAATTTCTGATATAAGGCTGAAGGCTGAAGACTGAAGGCTGAAGGGGTGCACCTGTGACAGACGGTATCTTTAACCCCTTCAGCCTATAGCCTTCAGCCTTCAGTCTATTCAGAAGACGAGAGGCTGAAGGGGCGGACCGCAACGGACGGCGCGTTTATTCCCCCTTCAGCCTTCAAGTCTTCAGCCTTCAGCCTACTGTGTGAAACACGATCTCCCCGTTCTGAACCCCCGCCGCCACTGTCGATCCGTCCGGGATCGTACCCTTGAGGATCTCCATGGAGAGGGGATTTTCAATGGTTTTCTGAATGGCCCGCTTGAGGGGCCTTGCACCGTAAATCGGATCATATCCCTTTTCGGCGATGTGTTTTCGGGCCTCGTCGGAGAGGATCAGGGTGATCTGGCGTTCCTCCAGACGCTTCTTGAGTCGCCCGATCTGGATCTCGACGATCTCCCCGATCTGCTCGTGATCGAGGCTGTGAAAGAAGATGATTTCGTCGATGCGGTTCAGGAATTCGGGCTTGAAGGTTCTGCGGAGGCTTTCCTTTACGCGCGCTTCGACCTCCTGGTCGCGGCCGACGCCCATCTCCTGGATGTATTGACTTCCCACGTTGGAGGTCATGATGACGACCGTGTTCTTGAAATCGACGGTTCGGCCGTGGCCGTCGGTCATCCGACCGTCATCCAGGATCTGGAGCAGGACGTTGAAGACCTCGGTGTGGGCCTTCTCGATCTCGTCGAAGAGGATGACGGAATAGGGCCTTCGCCGGACCGCCTCGGTCAGGTATCCGCCTTCCTCGTAGCCCACGTATCCCGGAGGTGCTCCGATGAGCCGGGCCACCGAATGCTTTTCCATGAATTCGGACATGTCGACGCGGACGATGGCCTGCTCGTCGTCGAACATGAATTCCGCCAGCGCTTTTCCGAGTTCCGTTTTTCCCACGCCGGTGGGTCCCATAAAGATAAAGGAGCCGATGGGACGGTTGGGGTCCTGGAGGCCGGAACGGGCTCTCCTGACGGCGTTGGCCACGGCGATAATGGCTTCGCGCTGGCCGACGACCCGACGGGCCAGCCGTTCCTCGGCCTTGAGCAGCTTTTCCCGCTCCCCTTCAAGCATTCTGCTGACGGGGATGCCCGTCCATCGTGAGACGACCTCCGCAACGTCCTCGCTGTCCACCTCTTCTTTCAGCATCTTCTTTTCGGCCTGAAGTCCGGCCAGGTCCTGGTTGGCGGCCTCCAGCCGCTTTTTGAGTTCTCCGGCCTTGCCATAGCGCAGCTCGGCCACCCGGGCGAGATCGCCCTCCCGTTCGGCCGTCTGCTCCTCGACACGCAAATGTTCCAGGTCCTCCTTGATTTTCCGGATGGTCTGGATCAATTCCTTTTCGTTCTGCCAGTGGACCTTCATTCCCGCCATCTCCTCCTTGAGGGAGGCGACGCTTCTGTCGAGCTTCCGGAGACGTTCCTGCGAGACCGGATCGGTCTCCTTTTTCAGGGCTTCGCGCTCGATCTCCATCTGGAGGATCTTGCGCTGGATCTCGTCGATCTCCACCGGCATGCTGTCGATCTCGATGCGGAGCTTGGAGGCGCATTCGTCGATCAGGTCGATAGCCTTGTCGGGAAGGAAGCGGTCGGTGATATAGCGATGGGACAGGGTCGCCGCCGCCACGATGGCCGAGTCCTTGATGCGGACGCCGTGGTGCACCTCGTATTTCTCCTTGAGCCCCCGGAGAATCGAAATGGTGTCCTCAACGTTGGGTTCCCGCACGAGGACCGGCTGGAAGCGCCGTTCCAGGGCGGCGTCCTTTTCGATGTGTTTCCGGTATTCGTTGATGGTGGTGGCCCCCACGCACCGGAGGGTTCCCCGGGCGAGAGCGGGCTTGAGCATGTTGGAGGCGTCCATGGCCCCCTCGGCCGCGCCGGCGCCGACAAGGGTGTGGAGTTCGTCGATGAACAGCACCACCTCTCCTTCGGCCCGCTCCACTTCCTTGAGCACCGCCTTGAGGCGATCTTCGAATTCTCCCCGGTATTTGGCGCCGGCGATCAAGGCGCCCATGTCGAGGGAGACCAGCCGGCGGTTCTTGAGGGTTTCGGACACGTCGCCCCGGACGATGCGCTGGGCCAGCCCCTCCACGATGGCGGTTTTGCCGACGCCGGGATCCCCGATGAGCACCGGATTGTTTTTGGTCCTTCGCGAGAGAACCTGAACGATGCGTCGGATCTCGTCGTCGCGCCCGATTACGGGGTCCAGCTTACCCAGCCGGGCCAGATGGGTCAGGTCCCGACTGAATTTGTCGAGGGCCTGATATTTTTCCTCTGGATTTGGGTCGGTGATGGTCTGACCGCCGCGGATGTCCATGAGGACCTTGAGGATGGATTCGCGTTCGACGCCGTAATGCCTGAGAATCCGGGCCGCCTCCCCCTGCTTCTCGTCGGCGACGGCAATCAGGATGTGCTCGACGCTGACGTACTCGTCCTTCATTTTCGAGGCTTCGGCAAAGGCGGCATCCAGGACGGTCTTGGCCCGGGGAGAGAGATAGGTATCGCTCACGCCGCTCACCTTGGGGAGGTTCTTGAGGGCAAGGGTGACCTCCCGGGCGATCGCGCCCGGCGAGGCGCCAAGCTTTCGGAGCATCGATTTCGCGATGCTTTCAGGCTCCGACAGCATGGCGCTGAGAAGGTGTTCCGGTTCAATCTGCTGATTGCCCAGGCGGGCGGCAAGTGCCTGGGCGTTCTGAATCATTTCCTGGGATTTAAGGGTAAATTTGTCAAATCGCATACAGTTCTCCTCACGGTCGAATACATGTTGGGGTCGGCACGTGGGGTCGCAGTATCATGTCAAAGTCATACAAGAAACGTGCCAAGCATTTTTAACCAACAATAACCATCTGCGATTTGGTGTCAACATCTCATTAGCCGAATTATTTGCGTTTTTTGGCGGCGTTTTTCAGGCGCTTGCTCAGTGCCGGCTGGGAAATACCCAGCATTCTGGCGGCAATCGACTGGTTCCCCCCGGAGCGGCGCATGGCTTCCTCCACCAGCATATGGGTCACTTTCTTGATGGTCGGCAGTTTCCGGAAGGATTTGAAGGGGGCGTCGTCGTCGACATCCAACTCCTCCCGGTAGGGCTTCTCCGCCTTCTTCCGGCTCATGTGCGCCTTGAAAACATCCAGGGACAGAATCTTGGACTTGTGCTCCCGGACGGCTTCGAACACCATCCGCCGAAGTTCGGAGACGTTGCCGGGGAAGCTGTATGTCTTCAGAAGGGTGTACAGCTCCTTCGGGGGGGTGGGTCGCTTCTTTTCCAGAATACGCGCGGACTCCTCGAAGAAATAATCCGTCAGGAGAGGGATGTCGTCGATGCGGTCCCGAAGCGGGGGCAGGTGGACGTGGTGCTCGCGCAGCTTGAGGTTGAGATCCCTTCGAAATCTGCCCGACCGCTGCAGCACCCACAGATCGGCGCTGCTGGCGAAGACGATGTAGGCGTCGGTGTGGGAGGGCTTGTCCTTTCCCAGGGGGATGTATTCCCCGGATTGGAGCAGCTTGTAGATTCGAATCTGGGAGGCGGGGTTGAGGGCGCTGATTTCATCGAGGAAAAGGACGCCGCCCGAGGCTTTTTCGATCAGCCCTCCATGACTTTCCTCCGAACGTGCGAAGGCGCCCCTGGTATAACCGAACAGCGTCGCCGGGAAGAGATCCTCGTCATTCAGATCCATGACGTTGATCTTGGCCAGTCCGCCTCGGAAACCGCCGATCTCGTATATGTAGTCCACCATCAATTCCTTTCCGGTTCCGCTTTCTCCGGTGATGAACAACGGTTTACGCGCGGCCGCGGCGGATTTGACGTCCTCTATGACGGAGAGCATCGCCTCGTTCTGGGTGATGATTATGTTGGAAGGTGCGGTATCTTTCGAAATGCTGGACATGGTTCCATCCTTGGAAAAAAATGAATAAACGATAAAAACGTGCGTATTCCATAATGATGTCGGCATAAAAATGGGTATTCTTTTTTTTATAAATCAATTCTAATTTAGACATCATTTCTTTAAAATGCAAGGCTTTTTCAACAATTTTTTGCCGACGGCGGGTCGGACAGTCGCCTCGGGAAACGTCAGCGGATCGGGAAGAAAACATCCGCTTTATCTTGACACGGCACCTTCGCGCTTTATATATTCCTGTACTTGATGCGACTTTTCCGCCGTCGTCCGGAAAGCGGCCGAATCTCAAGACTTCAGACTGAAAAGAGCCGACAGGATCCCATGTCGCGGACGGCTGTCTTCAGCATAGGTCTATAAATAAATAAATGAATATTCCTGAAAAGCCAAAACATAAAATAGCTTTTTTTGTAGGATCCGCCTGCGGACTGGGATTATCCCCCGTTCTTCCCGGAACCTGCGGGGCGCTGCTGGGGGTTGTTCTTCACGCAGCCGTCGTTCTGGCGCTTCCCGCCTCTCTGAAGATGCCGATGCTCCTGACGATGTTCGCCGCGGTCTGCGCGGCCAATCACCTTCTGACCCCGTGGGCGGAGGCCCACTGGGGTGTCAAGGACCCCCCCCACTTCGTCCTGGACGAGGTGGCGGGCTATCTGCTGATCCCGATCCTGTTCCGGGAAGGGAACCTGTGGCCCGTGGCCGTATGGGGATTCGTCCTTTTCCGGATTCTGGACATTTTCAAGCTCCTGCCGCCGGCCCGCCTGATCGACGAACAGCTTGGCGGCCCGTGGGGTGTGCTCCTGGACGATCTGGTAAGCGCCGGATACGCCGCCTGGATCATGGCGATCGTCTATTGGATGTCACCCGAACTATTCGTGTGATCCCCGCGGCCGTCCAACCACCGGCGTTGCCCCAGTGCGGCGCGTCCGCCGGTATCCAGACCATCGATCGACCGAATTTTGGATGACGATCGGCCGATTTTTCGAAAAATCAACCTAACGAGGTCAACATGTTCAGTTACAAAGGACTCAGCGAAAGGGAGGTCGAGGCCTCCCGCCTGGAACACGGCTCCAACCGGATCAGCCCCCAGGAGGTCGAGACCTTCTGGGACAAATTGAAGGACAACTTCAAGGATCCCATGATCGTCATCCTGGTGGTGGCGCTGGCCGTCGTCACCGTTCTGGCCGTGTTCGGATTCGCCGAATGGTATGAGGGCGTGGCAATCGCCGCGGCCGTGGCCCTGGCGACGTTCGTCGCCACGGCGTCGGAATTCAAGAACGAACAGACCTTTCAGAAGCTTCAGGAGGAAGCCTCCAGGATCCTGATCAATGTTTTCCGGGAGGGCGCGCTCAGGATCGTCGGCATCGACGACATCGTCGTGGGGGACGTGGTGCTGCTTCAGCCCGGCGATAAGATCCCGGCGGACGGACGGATTATCCAAGGGAAGGTCAAGGTCAACCAGGCGGCCCTGACCGGCGAACCGGTACCGGTGACCAAGAAGCCCGGCGAAGCCGAACTCTCGGATCTGGCGAACCCTCATTCGGTGTACCGCGGCACCATCGTGGAGGACGGCGAGGCGGCCATGACCGTTCTGAAGGTCGGAGACCGGACGCAGCTGGGCCGGCTCTCGGAAGGGCTTCAAACGGACAACCGGCAGGGCCCGCTCAGGGTGAAGCTCTCCAGACTGGCCGACGATATCGCCCGGTTCGGCTACATCGGCGCCACTTTCATCGGTGCGGCCTTCATGTTCAAGTCCGTTTATCTCGACAACGGGGGTGACGCCGCGGCCATGATGGCCTATGTCTCCAACTGGCAGGTGCTGCTTCTCGACATCGTGACGGCCCTCATTCTCGCGGTCATCATCATCGTCGTCGCCGTGCCCGAAGGGCTGCCCATGATGATCGCCATCGTTCTGGCCCAGAATATGCGCAAACTCCTCAAATCGAACGTCCTGGTCCGACAATTGGTGGGGGTCGAGACCTCGGGGAGCCTCAACCTCCTCTTCGCCGACAAGACCGGAACCATCACCCAGGGCAAGCTCGACGCCGTCGGGTTCATGGCCGTCGAGGGCGGCGGAGACGACGTCCGGGTCGTGGAATACGATCGGTTCGATGCCGTTCCCGACGCCCTGGCCCGGCTTCTGGATTTGTCGCTTCGCGAGAATACGTCGTGCGTCGTGAACTGCGAGGCCGACAAAGAGGAGGAACGGATCATCGGCGGCAACATTACGGAACGGGCCCTCCTCAGGTTCATCCACGCCGACGTGAGCGCCTGCGTCGAACCGGCGGCGGAGAATGTGTTTCAGGTGCTCTTCAATTCCGCCCGGAAGTTTTCCGCAGCCGGCATCAAAACCCTTGACGGAGAGGAATTGACCCTGATCAAGGGCGCGCCGGAACGGATCCTGGCGCGTGCCGCCCATCACTACGCCCCAACCGGTGAGCGGGTTCCGATTTCCGAGGCCGAGAAGGCCGTGCTCAACCAGGCCATCGACCGGAAGGCCGATGCCGGATTCCGCCTCATCGCCGTCGCCGTTCGGGAGGGCATTTCCCCGGAGGACGCGTCGGATGACATGAAAGACCTGCCGGAAGGGATGACGCTCCTGGGCTTTGCGTTGATCCGGGACGAGCTTCGCCCCGAGTCGCGGCCGGCCATCGAGACCCTTCAGGGCGCGGGAATTCACGTGGTCATGCTGACGGGGGACCGCAGCGGAACGGCCAAGGCCATCGCCCGTGAGGCGGGGCTGTTGAACGGCGAACACAAGAAGGCCATCCGTTCGTCGGAAATGGCCGATATGTCGGATGATGCCCTTCGGGCACTCCTCCCGGATCTGAACGTGGTGTCGCGGTGTCTGCCCCAGGACAAGATGCGGCTGGTGAAGGTGGCCCAGGAAGCCGGCCTGGTGGTGGGGATGACCGGCGACGGAGTCAACGACAGCCCGGCCCTTTCCAAGGCCGACATTGGATTCGGGCTCGGCAGCGGGACGGAGGTGGCCAAGGAGGCTTCGGATATCGTCGTTCTGGACGACAACATCCAGTCCATCACCAGCGCGGTCCACTACGGCCGGACCATCTACCGCTCGATCCAGAAATTCATCACCTTTCAGCTGACCGTCAACGTCAGCGCCATTGCCATCGCCTTCATCGGGCCGTTCATGGGGTTCAAGCTGCCCCTCACCATGATTCAGCTCCTGTGGGTCAACCTGATCATGGACACCCTGGCAGCCCTGGCCTTCTCCGGGGAACCCCCCCTGGCCAGGCACATGGCCGAGAAGCCCAAGCGACGGGATGAAAACCTGATCACCCCCGCCATGTGGTCGTCCATTCTCGGCAACGGCGTTCTCATTACCTTGATCTCCGTCGTCTTTCTGACGGTGCCTGCCGTGCGAGACCTCTTCAACAGCGAGGCGGCATTCATGACGGCTTTTTTCGGCGTGTTTGTCTTTCTGAACAATTTCAATAAATTCAATGTAAGGGTCGAGGACTTCAACCTTTTTGCCCACATTCTGGAGAATCGGGGGTTTTTGAGGATTGTCGGAATCATTTTTCTGATTCAGATCCTCGTGACCTATTTCGGCGGCGAGATGTTCCGAACGGTGCCGCTGCTGCCGGTGGAGTGGCTCTATGTCGTCGCCTTTTCCATCGTCATCATTCCCCTCGACCTTTTACGAAAATATGTGTTCCGGATGTTTGCCTGATGAAAAAAAACAAGGAAAAAATCGGTAGAAACGACCCCTGCCCCTGCGGCAGCGGTCTCAAATACAAACGATGCTGTCTCAGAAAGCGGAAATCCGATCCCGACGATCTGAAGGACCAGTACTGGAAGCGGTACAAGATCCGCCTCAAGGGGCCTGAAGACATCGCGGCCATCGAAAGGGCCGGGCGGCTGGTGATGGCGACCCTCGACGCGGCGGCGCAGATTATCCGCCCGGGCATGGAGACCGAGGAGATCAATACCTTGGTCCACGAGTTCACCCTCAAGCACGGGGCCCGTCCGGCACCGCTTCACTACCGGGGGTTTCCCAAGAGCGTCTGCGTCTCCGTCAACGAGGTGATCTGCCACGGCATCCCCGGTAAGCGGGTGCTCCATGACGGCGATATCGTCAATATCGACGTGACCTCGATTCTGGACGGCTATTATGCCGACGCCAACCAGACCTATTTCGTTGGGACGCCCGGGGCGGATGCCCGAAAGATCGTCCGGGTGGCCCGGGAATGCCTTTTCAGAGGAATCGCCAGGGTGGCCCCCGGAAACACCCTGGGGGATATCGGGTGGGCGATCCAGGAGTACGCCGAGAGTGAGGGGTGTTCCGTCGTTCGGGAATTCGTTGGCCACGGTGTCGGGTTCGATTTCCACGAGGCGCCCCAGATCCCCCACTACGGCCGCCCGGGTGAAGGTGTTGTGCTGGTGCCGGGCATGGTCTTCACCATCGAGCCCATGATCAATCTTGGCGGCAAGGAACTCCGGGTGCTTTCCGATCAATGGACGGCTGTGACCCGGGACGGCTCCCTTTCGGCGCAATTCGAACAGACGGTTCTGGTCACTGAGGAGGGGGTTCGCAGCCTCACCCCCTACGGCCCGGATCCGGAAGCAACCCCATAAAGGAGAAAGACATGGCATCTTCCGTCGACGAGCAGGTGTTACGGGCGGCCAAGGAGATCGTCGTCAAATTCATCGAAACGGGCCGCGTCTCCCCCACGGCGTTTCCCGAGGTGTTCAACGCGGTTTACACCACGATCTTCGAGGCGGTCCACAGACCCCGGGAAGCCGCGGACGACGCGTCGAACGACGCGGTATAGGTCAGGGGGGCACGGGCGTGGCCGACTTCAAGACCCATATCACCGCGGCCTGTGCGGTCAGCGGCCTTGCGGCGACCTGCCTTCTGGCGGGGGGCGCGGCGAGGCCGGAACAGGTGCTGCTCTATTTCGTTCTGGGGAGCGTCGGCGGTGTCCTGCCGGATATCGACGCCGATAATTCCGTCCCGCTCAAGCTCACCTTCGACATCCTCTCCTTTGTCGTCGCCTTTGTCGTCATGTTCAGCCAGCCCTGGGGGGATTCGGTCATCGAACTGGCCCTCATCTGGGTCGCCGTATTCCTGGCCGTCAAGTACCTCGTCTTTTCCTTCTTCATCCGGATGACCGTCCACCGGGGCGTCATCCATTCCATCCCGGCCGGCGTCACCTTCGGCCTCACGGTCGTCATTCTCCTGGACCAGGTACGGGGCATCTCCGCCGGGTACGCCTGGATGGGCGGCTTTTTCCTGTTTATGGGATATCTCGTCCACCTGTTCCTGGACGAGCTCTACAGCATCGATTTTTCCGGGATGCGCATGAGGGGCTCTTTCGGCACTGCCCTGAAGTTCATCAGCTTCAGGGACATGACCGCCACCCTCGTCCTCTATGCCGCCATGATCCTTCTTTTCTTCACCGCCCCGTCTCCCGGGAGATTTCTGAGGCTCATCCTCGACAAATCGACCTACGCCGGCATCCGGTTTCTACCCTGAGGGGGTTGCCGGCCGGCCCCGGCATTCTTCACGCCGTCACCTGGGTGCCTACCGAGAGGTCTGTCACCGCCGCCTCGATCCTGTTCACGGCGGTGATGACGGCCCGCCGGCCGCCCGCCTGGATGAATGCCGCGGCGGCCGCCACCTTGGGTCCCATGGACCCCTCGGGGAAGTGGCCCTGCGCCAGGTAGTGCCCGGCTTCCGCCGTCGTGAGACGATTCAGAAGCCGGGCCTTGTCCGTCCCGAAATGGATCACGGCGCCGTCAACGTCCGTGGCGATCATGAAGATGTCGACGCCGACTTCCAGGGCCAGCCGGACGCTGGCCAGATCCTTGTCGATCACTGCATCCACCCCGCTGAAGGCCCGGCCTTCCCGGATGACGGGAATCCCGCCGCCGCCGCAGCAGATGACGATGAAGTCCATGTCGATGAGTCGCTGGATCTCGCGCCGCTCGACGATGGTGACCGGTTTGGGGGAGGCCGCCACGCGGCGGAACCCCTTGGCGGTTTCCACGGTGGGGTAGGGCAGGGTCCGGGCCTTTTCCCGGGAGAACGCGGGGCCGATGGGCTTGGTGGGCGTCTTGAACGCCGGATCGTTCTTGTCCACCACCACGTAGGTGATCAGGCTCACCAGGGGACGCTCGTCAACCCCCAGGGCCATGAGGGCCTTGTCGAGGGTCGATTCGATCATGTAGCCGATCTGGCCTTCGGTCTGGGCCACCAAAATCTCCAGGGGCAGTTTGGGCACGGCGTCGCAGCATTCCTGCTGGAGCAGGAGGTTGCCCACCTGGGGGCCGTTGCCGTGGGTGATGATGATGCGGTATTCCAGGGAGAGGCGCGCGATCTGCTCGATGGGTACCCGGAGGTTCTCGAACTGCTCGGCGATGGTGCCCTCCTGACCTTTTTTGATCAGGGCGTTGCCGCCGAGGGCGACGAGAAGGACCGGTTTGTCGTGTACGGGGTTCATGACGCCTCCTTTGAATGGCGTCGCCGGGACCGGCGCCGCGGGTTTCGGGGGGCGGTACCTGTTGCGCGTCAGGCGGAGAGCCGTTTGAGGAGCAGCTCCGCCAGGGTGGGCCGGCTGTTGTCCCGATAGGTATATCGGATGCGCTGGACCGGATGCCGGACGGTGATGAGCCGGGCCAGATCGATGGGGGTGGCCGCCAGGACGAGGTCGCACGGCGTCCGGTTGATGGTGGCCTCCAGGTCCCGGATCTGGTCGGGGCCGTAGCCCATGGCCGGCAGAAGCCGGTCGATACGGGGATAGTCCGCGAAGGTCCTGATCAGAGAGCCTTCGAGATAGGGCCGGGGGTCGACCCGCTCCGCCGCCCCGAAGCGCCGGGCCGCGATGACGCCCGCACCGAAGGTCATCTCCCCATGGGTCAGGGTGGGTCCGTCTTCCACAACCAGGACCCGTTTGCCGCGGATGGCCGCCGGATCATCGGGGATGACCGCCGAATCGGCCAGGACGATCCCGGCGGACGGGTTGTGGCGTTCGATGGTCCGGCGCACCTGCAGGACCTTTTCGGGATCGGCGCTGTCCACCTTGTTGATGACGGCGATGTCGGCCATGAGCATGTTGGTTTCGCCGGGGTGGTAGGCGGTTTCGTGCCCGGCCCGATGGGGGTCGAAGACCACGATATGGATGTCGGGTTTGTAGAAAGGGGTGTCGTTGTTGCCGCCGTCCCAGACGATGACGTCGGCTTCCGTTTCCGCGGCACGGAGGATCTTTTCGTAATCGACGCCGGCATAGACGGGGATGCCCATGTCGATCACCGGCTCATACTCCTCCCGCTCCTCGATGGTGCAGCGGTGGCGGTCCATATCCGTGTGGACCGCGAAGCGCTGGACCACCTGTTCGGTGAGGTCGCCGTAGGGCATGGGATGACGGACGGAGACCGCCCGTTTTCCCATCCCCTGGAGAATCCGGAGCACCTCCCGGCTGGTCTGGGACTTGCCGCATCCCGTCCGGACGGCGCAGACGGAGATGACGGTCCGGGTGGAGGAGAGCATGGTGTAGGGGGCGCCGATGATGATGAAATCCGCACCCGCTGCGGTGACGACGGCGGCCTTGTGCATGACCTCGGTGTGGGGGACGTCGCTGTAGGAGAAGACCGCGAGGTCGACGCGATGTTCCCGGATGAGGCGGGCCAGATCCCGGTCGGGATGGATGGGGATGCCCTCGGGGTATTCTTCCCCGGCCAGGACCGCCGGGTAACACCGGCCGTCGATGTTGGGGATCTGGGTGGCGGTGAAGCCGACGACGTGATAGCGGGGGTTGCCCCTGAAGTAGACATTGAAGTTGTGGAAATCGCGCCCGGCGGCGCCCATGATGATGACGTTTTCCACCATTCTTTCGCGCTCCTTTCCGGCGCCCCCGGAAGGGGCGTTTCAGTCGGCCGTCAACAGCAGGTAGAGCAGGGCCATGCGGATATAGAGGCCGTTTTGGGCCTGCTCGAAGTAGTGGGCCCGGGGATCGTCGTCCACGGCCCGAGGGATCTCGTCAAGTCGGGGCAGCGGATGCATGATGATGGCGTCCGGTTTCATCCGACGGACCTTTTCGGGCGTGAGGACGTATTTCCCGACGGCGTCGTCGTAGTCCTCCGGAATGATGAAGCGCTCCTTCTGGATCCGGGTCATGTAGACGCAGTCGACCTGGGGCAGTACGTTGTCGAGGTCGGTGTCCTCCGCCCAGGGAATCCCCTCCTTGTCCAGGTAGCTCTTGATGTCCGATGCCATCCGGCAGACCGGGGGCGACACGAAAACGATCCGGATTCCCGAATATTTGGTCAGGAGATAGGAGAGGGAACGGACGGTGCGCCCGTATTTCAGGTCGCCGACCATGGCGACCTTGAGGTTGTTGATCTCGGAAAAATGATCCTTGATGGTATAGAGGTCGAGGAGCGCCTGGGTCGGGTGCTGGCCGGCGCCGTCCCCGGCGTTGATGACGGGGATCGTGGAAACCCGGGCGGCTTTCTCGGCGCTCCCGGCCTCGTGGTGTCGCATGACGATGATGTCGGCGTATCCGTTCATGATCCGGGTCGAGTCGTAGAGGCTCTCCCCCTTGGCGGCACTGGAAAACTCCCGGGCGTTTTCCGTGGTGATGAGGTTGCCCCCCAGGCGCATCATGGCGGCCTCGAAGGAGAACCGGGTTCGGGTCGAGGGCTCGTAGAAGAGAGAGGCCATGATCTTGTTGGCCAGAGACCGTCCATAGCGCCGGCCGCCTTCGGCCATGTCGCG
The DNA here is from genome assembly GCF_050178255.1 of Desulfococcus sp. Lineage (NCBI taxonomy): Bacteria > Pseudomonadati > Thermodesulfobacteriota > Desulfobacteria > Desulfobacterales > Desulfococcaceae > Desulfococcus > Desulfococcus sp. The sequence continues at coordinate 27,160 of NZ_JBFXGG010000022.1, forward strand.
CTTCATGTCGTCCGCCGTCTCAAAGACCGTGTCCAGCAGTCGGCGATCGAATTGCTGGGCTTCATACACATGCTTCAGGGGAAACGCGCCCATGGGGCCCTCCTGTCGTCTCGATTCATGTTGAAGATTACGGGGCGGTCTTTCCCGGAGATCATGCCCCCAGGGTGGCGACCATGACCGCCTTGATGGTGTGGACCCGGTTTTCCGCCTGATCGAACACGACGGATGCCCGGGATTCGAACACGTCGTCGGTGACCTCCATGGCCGGGATGCCGAATTTCCGGTAAATGGCCTCCCCCACGGCGGTGTCCCGGTTGTGGAACGCCGGGAGACAGTGCAGAAACCGGGTATCGGGATTTCCGGTCATGGCCATGACGTCGGCGTTGACCTGATAGGGCTTCAAGAGGTCGACCCGCTCCTGCCAGACCTCGTCCGGCTCGCCCATGGAGACCCAGACGTCGGTGTAGAGGAAGTCGCATCCTCGGACCCCCGCTTCGACCTGGTCGGTAATCGTGATGCGGGCGCCGGTCCCGGCGGCGATATCCCGTGCCTTTCCCACCAGCGCCGGACTCGGCTGGAGAGACCGGGGGGCGACGGCGCGGAAATCGAGGCCCATCTTGGCGGCCCCCACCAGAAGGGAGTTGCCCATGTTGTTCCGGGCGTCTCCCAGGTAGGCCAGCGCCATCCGCCGGAGGGGTTTGTCGCAGTGCTCCGTCATGGTCATCAGGTCGGCCAGCACCTGGGTCGGATGGAATTCGTTGGTCAGGCCGTTCCACACCGGCACCCCCGCGTATCGGGCCAGGGTCTCCACCGCCTCCTGGGCGAACCCGCGGTACTCGATGCCGTCATACATCCGGCCCAACACGCGGGCGGTGTCCTTGAGGGATTCCTTTTTCCCCATCTGGGAGCCGGAAGGCCCCAGGTAGGTGACGTTGGCGCCCTGGTCCCAGGCGGCGGTTTCAAAGGCGCATCGGGTCCGGGTGGAGTCTTTTTCGAAGATCAGCACGATGTTTCTGCCCTTGAGCCGCGGCTGCTCCATGCCGGCGTATCTGGCCCGTTTGAGATCCCCCGCAAGCCGGAGCAGAAAATCGATCTCGTCGGGGGTAAAATCCAGCAGTGTCAGAAAATGCCTGTTTTTCAGGTTGAATGCCATCGCTCGTCTCCCTGCCTCGGATGCGGGGTTGTCGTCGATCCGTCCTTTGGAGCGATCGATCAGGATCGCTTCCGCAGATGCCGTCGGACGGTTAAAGGGCGATGATCACCGAATCATCGCATCTCTCCCCCCGGGGCGGCGCCCCGGGGGCGTCCCATAAGGATCTACCGTCGATTCTGTATCGGATGGCGGAGAATAATTCAACCCCTAATCGCGTGGCGTTCACCCCTCGATGACGGACCGAATGATGTCGAGGGCCCAGTCGACTGTCTCCCGGGTGATCACCAGAGGCGGCGCGAACCGGATGGTGTGTTCGTGGGTCTCCTTGCAGAGGATGCCCTTTTCCTTGAGGCGTTGGCAATAGGGCCGGGCACCGCCCATCTCGGGATGGAATTCCATCCCGATCATGAGCCCCTTGCCCCGGATCTCCCTGACGCCGGGCGTCCGGATCTGGTTCAATCCCTTCAGGAAGTAGTCCCCCATCCGGGCGGCGTTCTCGATCATCCCCTCCTCGACGAGGACCTTGAGGGCCTCCCGGGCCACGGCGCAGGCCAGGGGATTGCCGCCGAAGGTGCTGCCGTGCTCCCCGGGCTGGAGGACGCCCAGGACCTCGCTGTTGGAGAGGACCGCCGATATCGGGTAGAAGCCGCCGGAGAGCGCCTTCCCAACGAGGGTCAGGTCGGCCTCGATGCCTTCGTGTTCCTCGGCCAGGAGCTTTCCCGTGCGGCCGAGGCCGGTCTGGATTTCATCGAGGATCAGGACGATGTTGCGGTCCCGGCAGAGGGCCCTGGCTGCCTTGAGGTATCCGGCCGGGGGGAGGATCACCCCGGCCTCGCCCTGGATCGGCTCCACCAGAAAGCCTACCGTGTTCGGGGTGACGGCCGAAGAAAGGGCGTCGATGTCCCCGAACGGGACGATCCGGAACCCCGGCGTGAAGGGGCCGAACCCGTCCCTGGAGGCGTCGTCGGTGCTGAAGCTGATGACGGTGATGGTCCTGCCGTGAAAATTGTTGCGGCAGACGATGATCTCCGCCTGATCCTCCGGAACCCCCTTGACCCGGTACCCCCACTTCCGAACGGTTTTGACGGCGGTTTCCACCGCTTCCGCACCGCTGTTCATGGGCAGCACCTTGTGGCTGCGGGTCAGGTCGCAGATCTCCTCATAGAAGCGGCCCAGTTGGTCGTTTCTGAAGGCCCTCGAGGTCAGCGTCAGGCGGGCGGCCTGTTCGACCATGGCCTTGAAGATCCTTGGGTGGCAGTGGCCCTGGTTGACCGCGGAATAGGCGGAGAGGCAGTCCAGGTATTTCCGGCCGTCCACGTCCCAGACCCAGACCCCCTCTCCCCGTGTCAGTACGACGTCCAGGGGATGGTAATTGTGGGCCCCCAGCCGTTCTTCCATGGCGATGAACGCATCCGCCTTCACGCGATTATTCCTCCCAGTGAATGCAACTCACCGGACAGGTTTCCATGGCCTCCTCCACGCAGGCTTCATCATAGCTGTCGGCGGATATGACCACGGCCTTTTCCAGATCATCGTCAAATTCGAAAACCTCCGGGCACAGTTCCACGCAGCTTTCGCAGCCGATGCACTCCTCCGTATCGATGATTACTTTTTTTCCCATAACTGACACTCCTTGTCTTTAAGGTTTCAGGTGATGACCGATCACGGTTCACGGTCGCGGACGGGATTCGCCCGCGCGCCTATTCGCTGCGGATCATGATCAGCAGCATCTTGAACCGCTTCCCGGCATGAAGCGCATGGGGCACGTTTGCCGGCATGATCAGGGATTCACCGGCGGCGACGTCGAACTTTTTGCCGCCGATGGTGATCTCGCCCTCACCGTCGAGGATATAGACCACCGCATCGAAAGGGGCGGTATGTTCACTGAGCCCCTGTCCCGCGTCAAAGGAAAACAGGGTGATGTTGCCGGCGTTTTTCTTGAGCAGGGTCTTGCTCACCACTGAGCCGATGGCATAGGCCACGCTGTTTTCGAGATTGAAAGGTACGCCTTTGGGGGTTGAGTTTTGCGTGTTCATGTCGGTTTCCTTTATGGGTTGACCGCTTCGACGACAACGGTCGGATTTTCGGAAATGCGGGCCCGGGCTCGGGTTGCCGCCCTATCTGTTCCACGAGAACATCCATGAGCCGAAAACGAGGAAAATCAATGTCATGGCCCCAAGAATACCCACCTCCGGCCAGACCTCCGCCAGGCCGGCGCCGTCGTTCATGATGCTGCGGACGGCCCGCAGCATGTGTGTGAGGGGGAAGACCTCCGCCGTCAGTTTCAGCCAATGGGGCGCTCCCTCCAGGGAAAACCAGACCTCCGAGAGAAACATCATGGGCCATCCGATGAAATTGACGACGCCGCTGGTGAACTCTTCGCTGGTCCCTCTTGCGGCGACGACCAGTCCCAGTGCGCAGAGGCTGAGGCCGCCGAGCACGAACGTGATGCAAATATCAATATAAGAGCCCTGAACGTTGAAGTCAAAGAAGAGGTCGCACCCGATCCACATGATCACCCCGGTGAAGATCAGGAGAAAGATCCTGGAGAGCATCTGGGCCGTCAGGTACTCGAAAGCCGTCAATGGGGTAACCTTCAGGCGTTTGAGCACGCCGGTCTTCCGGTAGCGCACGATGACGAAGCCGACCCCCCAGAGGGCGCTGAACATCATGTTCATGGCCAGGATACCGGGAAAAAGCCAGTCGATGTATCGGATCGGAGTGCCCTCGATCTCCTGCTTTTGCCTCGCTTTCAGGCATTCGGGGGGCGCCAGGGCGGCGAGAAAGAGCCGTTCCGCCACGTGTCCCCGCGGCCCGTCGGTCACCCAGTATCGCCTGTCCGAGGTGTTCGTCGCCGTCAAAAGATCGATCTTGTGGTGCCGCAGGGCTTCTATGCCGTCGGCAACGGTTTCGAATTCCACGAAACTGAGCATGGGGGCAGTTTCGAGGGCCTCGGGCAGGGATGTGTCTGCCGGGGTCACCGTCCCCTCCAGGTGGTGGAAGATGCCGATCTTGTAGTCGTTGCGGACGTCGCTGCCGAAAATGAGCCCGAACCCCGCCACGATCAGGAACGGAAAGAGAAAATTCCACCCGAAGGAGGCGCGGTCCCTGAAAAATTCGGCGTTTCGGGCCTTGAACATCATCCAGGTTCGCTTGAAACGCATGGTCAGTCCCTCAGCTTTCGACCGGTCAGTTTGAGGAAGACGTCTTCCAGGTTGGGGGAGTGGATGATCACGTCGTTGAGATCCACCGACCGGTCCATGAGGGTCTTGAGGCAGGCGTTGATCTCCTCGGTTTCGACGATGACGTTCTCGCCCGCGGCGCGCCATTGAAGGCCGAGCCGGTCCGGGGAAGAGGGGAGAACACCCCTGGGCAGCACCACCGTGGTGCCGCGGCAGTGGCGTCGGATCAGCGCGTCCGGGGCTCCCTGGGCAATGATCCTGCCGTGGTCCATGATGGCGACCTCGTCGCAGAGGTGCTGGGCCTCCTCCATGTAGTGGGTGGTGAGGACCACGGTTTTGCCCCGCGCCTTGATGTCGAGAACGATGTCCCAGAGATTCCGCCGGGCCTGGGGGTCCAGTCCGGTGGAAGGTTCGTCGAGGAAGACCAGTTTCGGGTCGTTGACCAGGGCCAGGGCCAGCAGCATCCGTTGTTTCTGGCCCCCGGATATCCGGTCGGCGTATTGCTCGAGGATATCCTCGAGCCGGCAGAGGGCCGACAGTTCGTCGATGCCGGAACGGATATCGTAAAAGGCCTGAAACGTGGCGAGCATTTCGCGCACCGTCAGGAAGTCCAGGAGCGTCGTGTGCTGGAACTGAACGCCGATCTCCCGCTTGAAAGCCGGCGTTCGGGGGCGGCCGCGATAGAGGATCTCTCCGGCCGTCAGGGGGAGGATATCCTCGATCACCTCGATGGTGGTGGTTTTTCCGGCGCCGTTGGGCCCCAAGAGTCCGAAGCAGATCCCGGGCGGAATGGCGAAACTGATCCCGTCGACGGCCCTGGTATCGCCGTAGGCCTTGACAAGCCCCCGGACCTCGAGAACGGCCTTCACGGCCGAAGCGGTTTCCATTGCGGCAGGCTACTTCGGAGCGGGAAGGGCTTCCGCCAGGGCCCGACCGGTTCGATATGCCTCTTCCAGGTACTCGGGGTGTTCCAGGACGTCCCCTTCGAAGTCGAGACCCCGGTAAAGCAGCGATCGCCAGAGGTCCATGTCCAGGACGTCGAAAAAGTAGCGTACGGTGAGGAGGGCCCCCTCGAAGAGCCTTTTCCCCCGGGTCGCCCCCACGGCGATGAAGAGCCCCTTGCGGGTGGGGGGCCGTTTTCCGAAGGCGGCCTTGTCGATCCAGTATTTCTTGACCCAGCAGGACTGGCAGCGGTCCATCAGAATCTTGGTGTGGGCGCTCACGGTGTAGAAAAAGATCGGGGAGGCGATCATCATGCCTTCGGCGGAGAGGATGTCGTCATGGACCGTCTGAAAGTCGTCCCGGATGGCGCACCGACCGTTCTCCCTGCATTTGTAGATTTCAAGGCAGGGCGACATCCTGAGGTCCCGCAATACGAATTCCCGGACCTCGGCGCCGGCGTCCCGGGCGCCCCTGACGGCCGCTTTCAGCAGGGTCGCGGTGTTCCCGTTTCGTCTCGGGCTGCCGTAAACGGCGACAATCTTGGGCATGTTTCGACTCCTTCACGGCGGGGACCGGCGACGGCGCCCCGCTTCAGGGTTTGGATATCAGGGTGCGATAGGCCTCGTGGATTTCTTTGAACCGCTTTTCGGCCGTTTTCTGGAAATCCTCCCCCAGGTGGGCGAACTTGTCGGGGTGGTATTTGGCCGCCAGGGTCCGATAGGCTTTTTTGACAGCCTCGGGTGAAGCGCCCCGGTCGATGCCCAGGATCTCATAGGGGTCCTTCGGGGCGTCCCCGGTCGGCGGCCTCTGGTCGGTCCCTCCCCGCTCGTCGCGGCCGCCCCGGAAGGTCCGGGAGCGATCCCGACGGGGGTCGGCATCTTCCGAAGCGGGTGTTTCCGTTGCGCCGGGGCGCAGGAAGAGATACCAGAAGAGGAGGACCCACAGGGCAACATCGTCCAGAAATCCCACAAACGGCATGTCGGGGATGATATCTACGGGCCACAGGGTGTAGATCAGGCCGATGATGATGCCGATGAGCTTCATGGGGCGATGACGGCTGCGAAGTCGCGCCGGAGGGTCTCGTAGAGCAGCCTGCCGACGGCGAGGCCCATGTCGATGAAGCGCGGGCCGTAGACCTTCCCCGTTTCAGTGCGGAAGGTCCGCTTGATGTCGGCGATCCTTGCCATACCCTGGGGGTATCGACCGATGAAATCCTCGATCGGCACCCGCAGGTAGGATACCATGGTCCATACGGTGTCGGTAAAATTGTCGTACCCCCATCGGAACTTGTCGGCGTCGTAGAGACAGTCCGATATCATCCGGTCTTTCCCGCCCGGGATGGGCAGGTTTCGCTTGAAGGCTTCGTGGTTCAGGATGGCGCCGCAGACAGCGTCGATCTCCGACGACGTGAACAGCCCGCTTCCTTCCAGAAGCTTCCGGGCATGTATCGATCCCGCCAGGGCATGATCGGCATCCTTGCGTCGGATATCGTGGAGCAGCCCCGCCGATTGGGCCAGCCGAAGCCGCTTCCGGATGCACCGGAGGGAGAGGCCGATGCGCCGGCTCTCGATGATCGCGAGGGCTCCGGCATCCAGGCTCACCTTGTCGGCGTGGGGCAGTCCGTGTCCCAGATCGTCCTCCAGTTCCCGGACGGCGATGCGTCGTATGGCGCAAACGGTTGGATCCAGTTCGAAAAAACGCTGGGAAAAAGCGAACTCCAGGGGAAAATCGACGTAAAATTCCGGGACGGGGAATCGGGCCGCGATCCGTCTGGCGCAGCGCCGAATGTCGGTGTAGGGCACGCCGATATCTTTCGAGGGGTGCAATGTCACATCGGTCTGAACACCGGCGGGGCGGCGGGGCCGCCCTGCCGGGATCGAGGACTTCTCAATCGGGTAACGGGAAGGGGTTATGCCTTGTCGAGGGAGAGAAGATCGGTGCAGACCTTCCATTTGCCGTCCTCTCTGACAAGGTCGAAGGTGAGGTCCACCGGATGGACGTCTTCCCTGGAGAAGAAGGTCCTCAGGCCGGACTTGCGCTCGGCCGTCAGGCGGACCCTGGCCTTGTCGAAGGATTCCTCGAGGATTTCGGTCTCCACATGATAGAGATCGTTCTTGACGTACATTCCCAGGTCGTATCCCCGGGCCTCGGCCTTCCGGGCGGCATCGTATATGTACTGATCGACGACGTTCACCTCGTCGACCACCCGGCTGCTTTCACAGAGTCGTTCCCCCAGCCCCGTCTTGTCGAATCCGTAGTAGGCTTCCGCGAAGGCTACGGCCGCCTTGTTCGGCGTTTCTTGCATGTCCGCGAAGACGAACAACACCTGGACCAGGATGCCCAACAGGATGACCAGCGTCAAGGGTATGATCTTGGGTAAGCCTTTGCTGCTCTGCGCCATTTCTACGTTCTCCTTTCAAAACAGGAATGCATCAATTCTTCATGTGGTTTTATCCGGAAAAGAAAAATCGATTTCCGATACCACGGCGGAGAAAAATATACAAGGAGAAAAACGGGTTCCGTCTCCAGAGGGGGCGTCCGGAGACGGGATGCCGCCCCGTCTCCGACAAAAAATTATCCGGGACCGCCCGGACGTCCTTCGTTGCGGCGGGAGTGATCAGGACAGGTTTCGCACCTCAAAGGGCCATCCGATGATGCCGCCCTCGATGAACCGGACCCGGTCGAACCCCGCGGCGTTGAGGATCAGCTGGGCTTCGTATCCCCGCATGCTCACCTTGCAGAAGGCGAGGATGTCCCGGTCGCGGGGCAGTTCCGCCGATTTTTCCCTGAGGGCCCCCAGGGGGATGTGGACGACGTCGTAGGGGAGCTGCACTGTTGCGAATTCCTGGGGTGTGCGGACATCGAGAAGCAGGGCGTCGCCCCGGTCGATGATCGCCTTGGCCTCAAAGGCCGAGATTCCCCTGGCCAGGCCGTCCAGTTTGTTGGTGAGCACGTGGGCGCAGGTGGCCAGGGGATCGATGGGCGGACTGTAGGGCGGGGCGTAGCCGAAATCGACGTCGCTCACGTCGTCGAGGGTGCCGCCCAGGAGAATGACCGCGGCTGATACGTCGATCCGTTTGGCCCCGTTGCCCATGCCGGCCACCTGGACCCCCAGCAGCTTACGATCCCGTTTGGAGGCGATCATCTTGATGATGAAGGGGCCGCTGCCGGGCATGTAGTGGGGCATGTCCGGGCCCGACCAGGTGACGGTCTCGATCTCCATGTTCAGGTTGCGGGCCTGCTGCTCGCTGAGACCGGTCCGACCAAGGGTGAAATCGAAGGCGCGGACGATGCCGGTGCAGGTGATGCCGGAAAAGGGCGTGGCCTTTCCGGCGATGTGGTTGGCGATGATCCGGCCGTGCTTGTTGGCCGTGGAGCCCAGGGCCACGAAGAGACGGCTTCCGGCGATCTTCCCGGCATACCGGTTGACCACGCAGTCGCCCCCCGCGTAGATATTCGGATCGCTGGTCTGGCAGTATTCATTGATGATGATGCCCCCCCGGGCCATGCAGTCGAGGTCGGCGGCCCGGGCCAGACGGTCGTTGGGGCGGGTGCCCACGGCGATGACCACGAGATCGGCGTCGATCTTCTGCCGGTCGGTCTTGACGGCGGCGGCCCGGGTGTCCCCTTCGATGGCGGTGACCCGTTCGCCCAGTACCAGTTTGACGCCTTTGGCCCGGAGATGCTTGGCCGCGAAGGTCGCCACATCCTTGTCCAGGATGCCGGGCATGATCTGATCCACCATCTCCACCACCGTGACGTCGAGGCCCCGGTGCTTGAGGGCTTCGGCCATCTCGATGCCGATGAAGCCCGCACCCACCATCACCGCTTTTTTCAGCCCCTGGGCCTGGATCTCCTCCACCAAAGTGCGGGCGTCGTCGGGATGGGTCATGAACCAGACGTTTTTGAGGTCCACTCCGGGAATCGGCGGCCTGAACGGATAGCCGCCGGTGGCGATCACCAGCTTGTCATAGGGCAGATCGGCCTCCTCACCCGAATCCAGGTTGCGGACCCGGACCTGCCTGTTCTTCCGATCGATGGCAAGGGCTTCGGTGCGGGTTCTCACCGAGAATCCCTTGACCTTGTCGAAGAAGACCGGGGTCCGGGCCACGCCGACAGGGGTCTCCATGAGGGTGTTGATGTCGTCGAAGAGGCCCTCCACATAGTAGGGCAGGCCGCAGGCCCCGTAGGAGACGATTCGGTCCTTGTCGATGAGGGTTACGCGGGCTTCAGGCATGATTCGTTTCAGCCGGGCGGCGGTCTTGGGGCCGGCGGCGACGCCGCCGATCACAACGACGTTTAACGGTGATGTCATCTGATGGGTCCTTTCTGGCTTGGGGTTGGGTGTTCAACAGGGGGCGTCCGCTCCGGAACGGCGGTCTTGGACACCCGAATCCGGCAGCGGGCGGCCGCGCCTTCGCCGCCGGCGTCGTCGATGCCCAGACGACGGGTTTCCGGAGGCAGGATCCGAAGGAGATCGGAACGGGTTTCGGGATCGCACTCCCGGATTTCAAGGGTATCGCCTGGCGCCATACCCTTGAAGACCCGGCTGATTTTCAGGAGGGTAAACGGGGAGAAGATCCCCTTGACATCGATGATGTAATCGGGCGGCCGTTCCATGACGCCTCTCTGTCTTTGAATTCATCGGATAATGGGTGATCCCCGGACCACGATGTCGTGAACGCGGTATGCAGTGGCGACATCCGGGGTTTCGCATTTCGACTGTAGAGCATAGCAATTTAAATGCCAGCATCGCGTATTTTTCATGGGGCGCTCCCGCATCCCCATTAGCCGAAAGGCACGGGCGATGTCGTTCCTTGACACTGGACGTTGGCGGCCGGATGTGTTAAATTCGTTAATGATCGATTTTTAACATTCGTTAAAGGTTAACAGGAGCGGTCGTGTTTGAAACGGAGATGAACAATTATTGGAAAACGGTCGTCGACACCATCCAGGACGGGGTCATGATCGTGGACAAGGACGGGACCATCGTTTCCGTCAATCGGGGGATGGTGCGGATGACCGGCTATGAAAAGGCGGAGATCGTGGGGAAGCCGTGTTCGTTTCTGAACTGCGACACCTGTGAAATCGCCCGGGAAAGAAAGGGGGATCACTGGTGCGTGCTCTTCAGAACCGGTGCCATGAACATGCGGCGCTGCACCTTCAGCCGAAAGGACGGCCGGCCGGTTCATGTGCTCAAAAACGCCTCTCTGCTCCGGGACCGCGACGGCGTGGTTCTGGGGGCGGTGGAGACCATGACCGACGTCTCGGAGCTTGTCGAAAAGGATACCCAGATAGAAGCCTTCCGCCGGGAACTCCGTCAGGAGGACGGGTTTCACGGGATCCTGGGGACCTCGGCCCCCATGCAGCGGGTCTTCGATCTCATCGCCAATGCGGCCCGCTCCGAGGCGCCGGTGATCATCCTCGGCGAGAGCGGCACCGGAAAGGAGCTCGCCGCCAAGGCCATCCACGACATCCGGGGAGACGACAGGCGCCCCTTTGTGAAGGTCAACTGTGCCTCACTCAACCCCGCCCTTCTGGAGAGCGAGCTGTTCGGGCACGTCAAGGGCGCCTTCACGGGCGCCTACCGGAGTCGGGAGGGGCGGTTCGCGGCGGCGGGGGGCGGAGATATCTTCCTCGACGAGATCGGCGACATCCCCCTTTCGGTTCAGGTCAAGCTGCTTCGGGTGCTCGAGGAGAAGGTGGTGGAGCGGGTGGGCGACCATACCCCCATTCCCATCAACGTCCGCATTCTGTCGGCCACCAACCGGAATCTCACGGAGATGGTTCGGGAAGGCGCGTTCCGGGAGGACCTCTTCTACCGCATCAACGTGATTCCCATTCACATCCCGCCGCTGCGCGAGCGGCCGGGCGACATCTCCCTCCTGGCCGATCATTTCTTCCGGCGGATCCGGCTCAAGAGCGGAAAAAAGATCGAAGGCATATCCCGGGAGGCCATGCGGCTGTTGGCGGCATATCCCTGGCCGGGCAACGTGAGGGAGATGAAAAGCGCCTTCGAGTTCGCCTTTGTCTCCTGCCGGGACGATGTGATCCTGCCCCGGCACTTTCCGCCCGCCCTTTTCGGGGGCGGCACCTCCCCTGCTCCGGGGCCTCCGGAAGCGGCGCCCCATCCCCTTGAGGAAGCGCAGGCAAAACGGCGTCGGCTCGTCCAGGCCCTGGAGGCGGCCGATGGGAACCAATCCGAGGCCGCCCGGATTCTGGGCGTTTCCCGGGTCACCGTGTGGCACTGGATGAAGCGCTACCAGATTCGCTTCGAGCGAAAGATCAAATGACGGGATCGGGCTTGTCCCTGCCGGGTCGAAGAGCGCCGTGCCGGATCCGTTCGGCGGTGAGCCGGCCCTCGATGTAGAGGGCCAGGGCCCGGACCGCCCGATCCGAGGATCGAAAGACGGCCATGCCCTTTTCCACGAGGGCATCCACCAGCGGGTCATAGAGGCGTCCGGCATCCACCACCCCCACCACCGGCTTGTCCAGGGCGTCCACCTGCCGGGGCAGTTCAAAGGCGATGCTCCCGGGAGCGTCGAAATTGTACCGGCCGCTTTCGCAGGTGGCGAGGGTCCGCATGGCCGGCGACAGGGGGTCGAGGCCCACGACCACCGCATCCACGTTCGGATCCTCGGCCAGATGCCGGACCGCCAGGATGTGGGCCTCGTCGTCGGCGCCTGGGTTGATGTCCATAGGGTTGCCCACCTCCACCAGCCGGTCGAGACCCTTTGCCGTAAGAAGGGCGGCCATCCTGTCCACGGTGACCGGGGTGAAGCGCGCCAGCGTCATGGCGTAGTCGTCCGACTGGATGTTGTCGGCCATGCCCACGGCCTCGAAGCCGGCGCCGCTCAGGGCCGCCAGACGGTTGCCGTTGATGCGTTTTCCGTGAAGGCGCTGGGCGAGCATCAGGAGATCCTCGAACTGGGGAAAGGTCTGAGCCGGGATGCCTCCTGCCTGGCGGATGCAGGATTCGCAGACCATGTAGTCCCCGGCCAGAGACGCGGTGTGGCCCGACGTGGCGGATTTGCCCTCGGGCGTGCGGCCGGCCTTGTAGAGGATGACGTCCTTGCCCGACGCCACCGCCTCCCGCAGCGCCCGGGTGAAGTCGAGGCCGTCCAGGTCCTTGAAGCCCTCGGCATAGACGGCGATGACGTCGATGTCGGGGTCGGTTTTGAGATAGTGCATCATGTCTCCCAGGGTCAGATCGTTCTGGTTGCCCACGGAGATCATGTAGGCGGGATCCAGCTCCGGCCGCTTGCTGAGCCGCGTGATCATGAAGGCGCCGCTCTGGCTCACGAAGGCGGCGTTGCGCTTCCGGACCTCCCACCGCCTTGAAAGCTTCGCGTCGGGGATGAAGAGCGTGTCGTAGCGGCCGGGGTGGGAGACGACCCCCAGGCAGTTGCCCCCCAGGAAGATCGGTCCGCCTGAAGGCGATCGATGGGCGCGTTGGACGGCTGCCGTCACCTGCTCGGCCCGCTGAACGCTCTCCCGGGTCTCTCCCAGCCCCCCCGGGATGAGCATGACCGTGTGGGCCGCATCCCTTTCGATGATCAAGTCCACCAGGTCCGGCACCTGATCGGATCCCACGGCGATGACCAGAAGATCCGGCTTCACGTCCAGTGCCCCGATGTCGGGAACGCACCGGACCCCCTCCAGAACCGTGATCCCCGGCCGGATGATACGGATCCGGTCGGCGGGAAACCCGGCGGCCAGGATATTGTTCAGGATGATCCGTCCGAAGTTGACCCGGGAGGCCGACACCCCGATGAGGGCGATGATCCCGGGGCGGAGCAGACGGCGGATCTTCCAGTAGGGCCTTGGCACGGAGCGGGTTCCGGGTCGGGAGAATCGGCACAGCCCGTCCAGGGGCACCATGAGATAATCGGTAAAGGCGAAGGGGTTGATTTCCAGCGTGTCGATGACGTAGGGGGCCGTCGGGTTGACCGGGGAATAGTGGTTGGCCATGGCGATGAAGGCGGCGAAACACTCGACGAGCTGTTCGTCGGTGACGATGCGCCGCTGTCCCCGGGTCAGCCCGGCCAGTTTCCGGTAGCTGATGGTGCCCCGGAACAGATCGAAAAAGGCCTCGCCGTCGGTCAGGGCCGTTGCCGCGGCCACGACGGCCTGCCCTTTCCGGAAACGCTCGGCGTAAAGCTCGGTGTCGGTGCCGCCCAGTCCGGCGCTGATGATCATACCGAATTCGCGGCTGAACCGGATGCCCACGATCATCTCATTGCCGAAGGCCTCCGAGTCCGGCGGCATGAACCGCGCCATCAACACGCCCTTGATATCCCGGGAGACGGCCTGCCGGAGCCGCTCCCCCTCGAGGCCGAGATAGTCCGCGACGGCAAGGGTCGGATTTCGCTCCATCACGGCGGCATAGGCCTCGGGGACTTCGGACATCATGCGGCGCCATGCCGACCGGACCTTTTCGGGGGTGTTGGGTACGATCCTCACCCCGCCTACGTCGCTTTTGTGGACGATGGCGGGGGAGACGATCTTGAGCACCACCCGATCCCCCGGCAGGGCCGTGAGATCCGCATCCGAGGGCCGCGATCCCTTCGGCAGGAGGCGGGTCGCAGGCGGCGTCTCGGCGCCGGATGCGCGGAGGAGATCGTAGACCTCGTATTCGAACAGGAAATATCGTCCCGCCGCTTCGGCGGCGGCAAACAGCCGGGTAATCGCCTCGAAATC
>NZ_JBFXGG010000022.1:41236-45412 GCF_050178255.1 Desulfococcus sp.
GGGCGGTGTCGACAGGCTCATGGGGGTTCTCTCCATCTTCTTCCGGACGGATGCTGTTGTCGGCGGCGTTTTTCAGGGCATGACGGCATTGGGCGGCGTAGTCGGCGGCGGCCTTGCTGTGGGGGAATTTCTCCAGAACGGCGAGGGCCTGATTGTACCGGCCCATGTTCATGTGGCCGACGGCCGCGGCGAGATTCAACGACTCGCTTCCCGGGAAATGCCGGATGCCTTCCTCGAGGATCCGGATCGATGCTGAAAACCGCTGCCTGCGCTGGTGCAGAATGCCGAGGCCCAAAAAGGCCCGATGGTCCGGGTGATAGCCGAGTGCCCTGGCATAGAGCCGTTCCGCCGTCGCCGGGGCCTCCGGATGGTCGGCGTAATCCCCGTGGGAGAAGGTCATGGCCAGCCGGGAGAGAAAATCGGCGTGACAGGGATAGAGGGCCGGGTCGTCCTTGAGTGCCGCGGCGTCGGCGAAGCCGGGAAGGTGTGCGCGGAAATGATCCCTGAGGGACCGGCCGAAGGCGAGGATCAGTGCCTCGGGAAGGTCCGGATCCCGGGTGTAGTAAGGGATGTCCTCGATACGCCGACCCCAGATATCGTCGGTAATGCCGTCGCGCTGCCGGATCTCGTCGTAGAGGGCGGTGCCGGGCAGGATGTCGAGGATGTAGAAAACGGCGGCCAGGGGTTTGATCTCCCGGATCAGGGCCTGAGTCTCCTCCAGGGTTTCCCACGTCTCTCCGGGGCAGCCGTAGATGAAATAGGCCCGGGCCAGGATGCCGAAGGCCGTGGTCAGGGCAAAGGCCCGTTGGATCTGCTCTCGGGTGATGTTTTTTCCGAGCCGTTTCCGAATCCGCTCCGAGCCGCTCTCCACGCCGTAGCTGATCTGAACGCACCCGGCGCGCCGCATCCACCGGAGCACCTCCTCGTCCACGGCATCCACCCGCGAGATGGCGGCCCAGGAGATCCGGAGCCCCCGCCGGAGAATCTCCCGGCAGACGGCGATGACCCGGTCCTTTTTCAGGGTGAAGGTGTCATCGGAGACGTAAAAGAAACCGACGCCCCGGGCATGGAGCAGGGACATCTGATCCACGAAGTAGTCGGCCGAGTGAAACCGGACCTTTCGGTCCCACAGCCGCGGCGAGGCGCAGAAGGTGCATCGGCCGGGGCACCCCCGGGTCAGGGAGAGATGCTGATAGGTGAAATGACGGGCGGGATTCGGCAGACGATCGAGGTCGGGGATGGGCGGCGCGGCTTCATTGAGGACGGGGGTTCCCCTTCGCCGGAAGGCAACGCCCGGGATGTGGCCGACGATTTCCGCAAGGCTCTTTTTCCCCGGGCGATTCCCCGTCGCCGCCAGGGCCTTTACGAGTTCCAGGAAGGGGAATTCCCCCTCGCCCGCCACCGCCAGGTCGATCTCCGCAAAACGGCCGAGGAGATGCTGCCACAGGAACGTGGCGGCCACGCCGCCCACGACGGTGGTCACCCCGGGATCGAGGGCCTTGGCGATCCCGGCGATTTCGACGGCACCCCACCGGTTGGCGTTGAGGACCGAAAATCCGATCACCCGGGGAGCCTTTTCCCGAAGAATCTCCCGGATCCGTTCCGGTTCGCCGGCCATCCCGTGGCAACTGAGGATCTCCGCATCGTAGCCGTTCTCACGGAGGAGGGCGCCGATGTAATAGAGTCCCATGGGCACGGCGCTGACGTCTGTTTCATCGCGGCGGCGTTCGAGGCAATATGGATATATAAGCAGTATCTTCAAGTTGTTGGCTTTGCACTCCGTTGACTTTTCCGGTTGAACACCTTAAATTGTATGACAAAAGACCGAATGCAACCCCGGCGGGTAGGCGAGGCCCCGGAGCGGCCTCGCCGTCGTCCGGAAGACGTCAAACAGCACGGGCGGGTCTACCTGATAGACCCGCCCGTGTCGTTGGTTCGATGTGTTCAAAAGATCCGTCCCTGGGCCGGAAACCCCGCGCCGGCGCCGCAGATCCTGTGCCGCCGTCCTTATCCGGCCGTCACGGCGATCTTCCGGGGGGTCGCTTTGGCCACCTTGGGGAGGCTGACCGTGAGGACGCCGTCCGCCAGTTTGGCGTCGATCCTCGCCTGGTCGATGACCTCCGACAGCGTGAACTGGCGGAAATAGGTGCCGGTGTCGTATTCCCGCATCACGCTCCGTTCGCCTTCACCATCCGGGGACCGGATCTTTCCCGAGAGGGTCAGGACGCTCTCCCGGAGGTCGATCTCCATATCGTCGGGGTGCACCCCGGGGATGTCGGCGATGACGGTGATGGCCGTGTCGGTTTCAAAGATGTCCACCGCCGGAGAAAAGATTCTGCCCGATTGGGTGGGTTCCATGGTCGCTTCCGCCTGCTGTTTTTGCTTCACTTGGATGTCTGACATGGTAAGCCTCCAGGGTTGCGTCATCAGCTGACCTTGATCTGTCTCGGTTTGGCCGACGCGGCTTTGGGCAACATGATGCTCAGGACGCCGTCGGCGATTCCGGCCTTGACCTTCTCCGGATCCACCCGGTCGGGAAGCTCGATCATGCGACTGAATTTTCCGGCTTCCCGCTCCCGGCGATGCCATTTTGCCGATGCACCGGCATCGGGGATCTTCCGCTCACCGGAGAGGGAGAGATGGTTGTCGGTGATGGACAGATCGAGATCATCGGCCTTGATGCCGGGCAGTTCCGCACGAATCCAGAAGTGATCCTTGTCCTCGGTCACATTGATGAGCGGGTAGACGCCGGCGTCGGGCCGCGACTCCGGTTCGCCGCTCAGGGCGCGGGCCAGGTGCGCCAACCGCCCGCGCATCTCGTCGAGTTCATCATAGGGGCTTTTCCATCGAAACGCCGGTGTGGTGAACATTCTCCTGATGATCATGGATATCCCTCCTTGGGTAATGAGATTCAGACGGCCCCAACATCAAGCCGGTGACACAGCTGCCGATATTTTTCATAACCTTTTGGATTTAAAGGCTTAGAACTTATTTCGCACAAATATAACCATCTCTTCCCGGAGGTCAAGGGCACCTTGTCGGCGATTTTCAGGGGCGGGCTTCCGCCGGTTCCGGCGGCCACATCCCCTTTTCCTCGAGGACGGCTTTGAGCACCTTGAGGGCCGTGTTGACGGCCGGAACGCCGCCGTAGACCGCAGTCTGAAAGATGGTCTCGGCGATGTCTTCAGGGGGGCAGCCCACGTTGAGGGCGGCCTGGATATGGAGCTTCAGCTCCTCCGGCCGAACGAGTACCGTGAGGGCTGCGACGGTGACGAGCTGCCGCACCGTGTGAGGGATCTTTTCCCGGGCATACATCTGGCCGGTGATAAAGAGGGAGAGATCCCGGGCCAGGTTCTTGTCGAAGGCCCGCCAGAGATCGTAGGGCCTTTCATCGGTCACTCCTTTGAAATAGAGGGCCGCCGTTTCCCGGGTTTTTTCCGGGACGGATTTGTCGGGTGGGTTCATACATCGTCTCCTTTCAGGCGTTTTCAGGTTCTCGGAGTTACCGGTTGGCCTTTCTGACCCCCAGCTGATCCAGGGCGATGATCATCTTGCAGATGTTGGCCGAGCCCTCCACCATGTAATAGGTGGGTGCGTCGCGGTAGAAGCGGGCGACGGGGTACTCGGTGGAGTAGCCGTAGGCGCCGAGGATGCGCATGGCGTAATTGGCGCACTTGCTCACGGCTTCGCCGGCGGCATACTTGGCCATGGCCACGTCGAGGCCGTTGTTGAGCCGGCCCTCGTCCTTGGCCGCGGCAGCCTTGTAAGCCAGAAGACGGGCCGCCTCCACCTCGACGGCCATCTGGGCGATCATGTCCTGGTTCATCTGGAAATCGCCGATGGGCTTGCCGAACTGACGGCGCTCGTTGCAGTACTTGATGGCGGCGTCGAGGCAGGCCTGAGCGAGACCCACGCCGCCGGCGGCGGCTGAAAGCCGGGTGTGGTTGAGGGAGCCGAAGACGATTTTGGCGCCGTCGCCGGGCTTGCCGAGGATGTTCTCCTTGGGCACCTTGACGTTGTCGAGGAAGAGCTCGCCGGTGGGGGAGGCATGGGATCCCAGCTTCTCCAGGTTGGAGGTCTTGATGCCGGGGAAGTTTCTGGGTTCGATGACGAAGGCCGAAAGCCCCCGGGAGCCCGCCGCCTTGTCGGTGTAGGCATAGTAGATCAGCACGTCGG